>CAJZFF010000033.1 GCA_915069725.1 uncultured Actinomyces sp. | reverse complement strand
AGCCTCTCCCTTCCCCTCCCACCCCTCCCGAGTCTCTCGGGCGACGGCACTCGCCCATCGTTGGCTGTCGGCGTCAGCCGGACTGGTTCTGCTGGTCATCACTCTCAGCGGCACGCTCCTGCCGCACCAGACCGAGATTCTGCGTTCACTGAGCCCAGCTGCCTCCGGCAGCGCCGCCGACTCCAGCCAGGTCTCGCTGCCACAGGCGGTCGAGACGATCAAGAACCGCCATCCCGACGAGCCGGTCCTATCGGCAAGGTGGGACACCGACGTCGTCGAGGTGCGGACCGAGCAAGGCACCTACGCGATTGATCCCTCCACCGGACATGAGATCAGCAGGGCGTCGGCGGCACCGGTCTGGATCGCCGTCCTGGACAACCTGCACCGCTGCCTGCTGTCCTGTCGGGGGCCCGGCCACGTGCACTGGATGTCCCAGGAGATCCCCCACACCGGCTGGTGGGCCGGCCGGCGGAGCCTGACCGTCGGGGGCCTGGTCGTGGCCACCGCTGGCGTGGTCCTCGTGGTCCTGACCGTCAGCGGGCTGCGCACATGGTGGCCGCTGCAGCGCCATCGACGCACCGCTCTGTCCTCCCACTGGCGCACTCAGCGCCTCTCCCGGGACACCGACCTGCTCAAGGCGGCCGGACTGGTCCTTCTCCCCCTGCTGTTCCTGTGGGGCTACTACGCCAGCGCGTTCAGTATCCGCCCCACCCAACCGGCCTCACCGGTCTCCATGACCGCTCACCAGTCCCCGGCGGAACCGACCAGCGCGGGCCGGGCCCAGGACATCGGGCCGCATCGCGCCGTCGCTGCAGCACAGGAAGCGGGCGGCGGACAGGCGGTCGCCCTGTTCCTGCCTCAGCCGGGCGACCCGTCGTCGACCTACACGGTCTGGATCTCTCAAGGAGCACGGTTCGCCCCCCGGAAGTCCCCCGACGACGTCGCGGTGAGCATCGCAGTGAATGTCGACCCCGGGACCGGACGGACCATACTCCCCTCCGCGCCCGGCCACAGGCCGACCACACGGGCGGACTAGCGCCTATGACACCTATGCCGGCCCCTGCCTATGTGCCCGTTCCCACATCACAAGACGGACGGAGATCGGGCCTTTGGTCGCAGACGACCCGCAGGTAGGGGCACAATCGGACCCGTACGGCACCGGAATGAGCCGGCGCCCCTGACTCCAAGACAACGCGAGAAGGACCTAACGTGGCGCGCAGTATCTACATCGCCTCACCCAACGCCGGAACCGGGAAGTCAACGGTGGCCCTCGGGCTGGTCTCCTGTCTGACCAAGGTGGTCGCCAAGGTCGGCGTCTTCCGCCCCTTCGTGGAGAGCCGTGAGGGCGATGCCTTCCTCAGCCTCCTGCTGAACCGTGCCGGCTCCACCACGCCCCCCGAGCAGTGCGTCGGCGCGACCTGGGACGAGTTCCACGCCGACCCCGAGGAGGCACTGGCCCGCATCGTCGACGCCTACCGGGCCCTGGCGCGCGAGCACGACGTCGTCATCATCGACGGCTCGGACTTCACCGACGTCGCCGGCAACCCCGAGCTGGCCCTCAACGCCCGGGTGGCCGCCAACATCGGCGTCCCGGTGCTGCTGGTGGTCTCCGGGCAGCACGACGTGGAGGACGTCGTCGCCTCCGTGGAGGTCTCCATGGCCGAGATCGCCGACAACCACGCCCGCACCGTCGCGGTCGTGGCCAACAAGTGCCTGCCCGAGACCCGCCAGGCCATCGGCGAGGCACTGACCGCCATCGAGGGCATCACCTCCACCACGCTGCCCGAGATTCCGCTGCTGGCGGCCCCGGTGGTGCGCGAGGTGCTCGACGCCGTCGAGGGTACCCTCATCGCTGGTGACGAGACACTCCTCGACCGCGAGGCCGAGTCCGTCCTCGTATGCGCCATGGACGTCTCCCACGTCCTGGAGCGCCTGACCGCGGGACAGCTCGCCATCGTCCCGGCCGACCGCTCCGCCATGCTCATCTCCCTCATGGCGGCCCAGGCCTCCTCGAGCTTCCCGATCCTGTCGGGCCTCATCCTCAACGGCGGCTTCGAGGTCGCACCCCACGCGCTGCGCCTCCTGGAGGGACTGGACGTCAATATCCCGGTCATCACCTCCCCGCTGGACACCTTCACCGCCGCCTCCGCGGCCGGCTCCCTGCAGGGCCTGCTCGCCCACGGCTCCGAGCGCAAGATCGACGTCGCCGTGACCACCTTCGAGCAGGAGGCCGACGTCGAGGCCCTCCTGTCGGCCCTGGAGGTCGAGCCCTCCGAAGTCGTCACCCCCATCATGTTCCAGGCCGAGCTGGTGGAGCGCTCGCGCACCAACCGCAAGACCATCGTCCTGCCCGAGCCCGACGACGACCGGGTCCTGCGCGCCGCCGACGCCATCCTGCGCCGCGGCATCGCCGACCTGGTGCTGCTGGGTGACGAGACCACGGTGCGGGCCCGCGCCACCGAGCTGGGCCTGGACATCGCCGCCGCCCGGGTCACTGCCACCAACGACCCCGAGCTGCTGGAGAAGTACGCCGAGGAGTTCGCCCGCCTGCGCGCCAAGAAGGGCGTCACCCTGGAGCAGGCCCGCGAGAAGGTCCAGGACGTGTCCTACTTCGGCACGATGATGGTCCACATGGGAGACGCCGACGGCATGGTCTCGGGCGCCGCCCACACCACCGCCCACACGATCGTCCCCTCCTTCCAGATCATCAAGACCAAGCCGGGGACCTCCATCGTCTCCTCGGTCTTCCTCATGCTCCTGCAGGACCGGGTGCTCGTCTACGGCGACTGCGCCGTCAACCCCGAGCCCAACGCCGCCGAGCTGGCCGACATCGCCATCTCCTCGGCCGCCACCGCCCGCCAGTTCGGCGTCGAGCCGCGCGTGGCGATGCTGTCCTTCTCCACCGGGACCTCCGGCAAGGGCGCGGACGTGGACAAGGTCCGTGAGGCCACCGAGCTGGTGCGGGCCAAGGAGCCCGACCTCGCCGTCGAGGGCCCCATCCAGTACGACGCCGCCATCGACCCGACCGTGGCCGCCAAGAAGGCCCCGGACTCGCTCGTGGCCGGACGGGCCAACGTCTTCATCTTCCCGGACCTGTCCAGCGGCAACATCGGCTACAAGGCGGTCCAGCGCTCCTCGGGCGCCATCGCCATCGGCCCGGTCCTCCAGGGCCTCAACAAGCCGGTCAACGACCTCTCGCGCGGCGCCCTGGTGGAGGACATCATCAACACCGTCGCCATCACCGCCGTCCAGGCCCAGGGCTGAGCCCTTCAGCGGCGTGGTACCGGGCACCGGTCCCACGCCGCTGAGGCTCACCCGGGACCCTCATCAGTCATCCAGTCATCCCCGCGTTCATCCCCGACCGTTCTTGAAAGGCACCCCGTGACTCAGCGCACCGTCCTCGTTATCAACTCCGGATCCTCCTCCATCAAGTACCAGCTGGTCGACCCCGACTCGGGCGCCTCGCTCGCCTCCGGCCTGGTGGAGCGCATCGGTGAGGAGACCGGCGCCATCACCCACAAGCACGGCGAGGAGCGCACCGAGATCACCGAGCCGGTCCCCGACCACGGCTTCGGCCTGTCCGAGGTGCTGCGCCTGTTCGAGGAGCAGGGCCCCTCGCTGGCCGACGCCCACATCGTGGCCGTGGGCCACCGGGTCGTCCAGGGCGGGCACTACTTCTCCGGTCCGGCCCTCATCGACGACGACGTCGTGGCCCGGATCGAGCAGCTCGTGCCGCTGGGCCCGCTGCACAACCCCGCCCACCTCAAGGGCATCGAGGTGGGGCGCCGCCTCCTGTCCGACGTGCCGCACGTGGCCGTCTTCGACACCGCCTTCTTCCAGGACCTGCCCGAGGAGGCCGCCCGCTACGCCCTGGACCGCGAGGTCGCCGACACCTACTCCATCCGCCGCTACGGGGCTCACGGCACCAGCCACCAGTTCGTCTCCGGGGCGGTCTCCGAGCTCCTGGGGCGCGACGACCTCAAGCAGGTCGTCCTGCACCTGGGCAACGGGGCCTCGGCCTCGGCGGTCGTGGCCGGGCACGCCGTGGACACCTCCATGGGCCTGACCCCGCTGGAGGGCCTGGTCATGGGCGGGCGCACCGGCGACATCGACCCGGCCGCCGTCTTCCACCTGGCACGCGTGGCCGGCATGTCCATCGACGAGATCGACCACCTGTTCAACCGCGGCTCGGGCATGAAGGGCCTGGCCGGGGACAACGACATGCGCGAGGTGTGGAAGCGCATCGGCGCCGGTGAGCAGGAGGCCCGTGAGGCCATGGACATCTACCTGCACCGCCTCGTGAAGTACGTGGGCGCCTACACCGCCGTCATGGGCGGCCTGGACGCCCTGACCTTCACCGCCGGTATCGGCGAGAACGACGCGAACCTGCGCCGTGAGCTCGGCGAGCGCCTGGGCTTCATGGGTGTCAAGATCAACCAGGAGGTCAACGAGACCCGCTCCGACGAGCCGCGCGTCATCTCCACCCCGGACTCGAAGGTCACCGTGCTCGTGGTGCCCACCAACGAGGAGCTCGCCATCGCACGCCAGGCGCTCACCCTCATCTGAGCCGCTCCCGGAAGTGCGCACAAGGATCTGACGCCCAGCACTGCCGGGCCCGGACAATCACGCGGTGCCGTAGCCTCCCCACCAGGGGAGGCTACGGCACCGTCGTCGTCCCCCAAGGGGGACAAACCGGCCGACGGCGGTGCGCGCGCGAGGGCCTCAGAGCTTCCATGGAGTCATGAGCAACGCACCTGTCACCAGCACACCAAGACCCCCCGCCCCTCCAACAACGCCCCTGCACCAGACCGCAGCCATGAACGAGGGCACACCTGTCCCCGCACCGGCTCCGCAACCGGCCGCGCCCTTCGTTCCAGCCACGGCCTCCCCAGCAGCACTCGGCGCCGTGCCCGCCCCAGCAGCACCCTCCGAGGGGCTCGTCGTGGTCACTGAGGGACTGACCCGCACCTACAACGGTGTCAACGCCGTCGACGGCTTGAACCTGTCCGTGCCCGCCGGCGGCATCTACGGCTTCCTGGGCCCTAACGGCGCCGGCAAGTCCACCACGATGAAGCTCCTGCTGGGACTGACCCGCCCGACGTCGGGCAGCATGAGTGTCCTGGGACGCCCGGTCAGCCAGCGCCACCCCCTGCCGCCGGGAACCATCGGCTCCCTCATCGAGGGCCCCTCCTACTACCCGAGCCTGACCGGCAAGGAGAACCTGGCCATGGTGGCCTCCTACCTGGGGCTGGCCTCCAACCGCGTCCAGCACGCCCTGGCCACCGTCAACCTCGTCGGGCAGGAGAACAAGCAGGTCAAGCACTACTCCATGGGCATGAAGCAGCGCCTGGGACTGGCCATGGCGCTGCTGTCGAACCCGGCCCTCATGCTCCTGGACGAGCCGACCAACGGGCTCGACCCCGCCGGGGTGGCCGAGATCCGCCAGCTCATCGTCACCCTGGCCCGCCAGGAGGGCGTGACGATCATCGTCTCCTCCCACATCCTGTCCGAGATCGAGCAGATGGCCGACACCGTCGGCATCATCTGCGCCGGACGCCTGCGCTATCAGGGCGCCCTGGCCGGACTGCGCGATGAGGGAGTCATCGAGCTGCTCGTCTCCTCGCCCACGGCCGTCGCCGCGCTCCTGGCCTCCCTCGGGGTGGCCCACGAGGTGCGGGACGGCGCCGTGCGCACCCCCATGATGCCCGACGACGTCGTCGGCGAGCTCATCACCCGCATCGTCTCCTCCGGGACGACCGTCTACCGGGTCCAGACCGTGCGCAAGACCCTCGAGCAGGCCTTCCTGGAACTGACCGAGCCGGTCCTGGCCGCCCAGCCTCCCCTCGCCTCTCAGGAGATGAACCGATGAGCACCCCAGTGAGTACCGCGGGCCCGGCGGCCACCACGGCCGCGCAGCCAACACCACCGACACAGCACCTGACACAGCCCCCGACGCGACCGGCGGCGCCGCGCGCACTCCCCATCTCTCCGCTGAGCAGGGCGTGGACCACCCTGGCCCTCGAGCTGGGCAAGCTGCGCCGCAAGCGCTACTGGCTCATCGCCGCCAGCGCCATCGCCGTGTGCCTGGCATGGTGCAGCATGCTCATCACCCATCGGGCGAGCGGCCCGGTTGCCGCACGCCACGCCACGCTCGCCCTGGATGAGTTCATCCAGATCATCGCCTTCCTCATGCCCATCATCACCGCGGTCCTGGCCTCGCGCATCGTCACCGTGGACACCGAGGAGCGCATGGGGCAGCTGATGACGGCGCTGGGGCAGAGCGCCCTGACCCGCTACCGGGGCAAGCTGGTCATCGTGATCCTCACGGTCCTGTGCATGGAGACGGCCCTCTTCACACTTGTCACCGTGCTGGCCGGCCCGATCGGGCTGACCGTCACCGACTCCTACTGGCGCACGCTGCCTCCTGCCCTAGTGGTGGTGGCATGCTCAACGCTGGCCATCTCCGCAGTCCAGCTGACGCTGTCCACCTGCTTCGACAAGCAGGGCATCGGCCTGGGGGTGGCGGCCATCGGCGGTCTCATCGCCGAGAGCCTGCCCTACGCCTACCTCGGGAAGTTCTCATGGCTGCTGCCCTGGGGCATCGTTCCGGCCGCCACCCCCATTGACACGGTCGCCTCCTTTAAGTCCATGCGGGAAATCGGCGACATGACACTCGCGTCCCAGCCGTGGACCCTGGCGGCGCTCGCCGCGCTGGTCGCGGTCGGGTGGACCGTCGCCGCCCACCTCGTTATCGTCCACCAGGAGAATCACCGATGAGCACCACCGCACCAGTCACACGTTCCACGGCAGGCCGGCCCCTCCGGCCCGCTCAGCACCCGTCAACGCTCCCCGGTCCCTCCGGCCCATCCACGACGCCGCAACCGACTATCCTGAGCCGGTCTGCTCCACCCGCTCCCCAGTCCCGCCCGTCGGTGCGAGCCGCCTGGTACTGGGAGAACCGCAAGGCCCCCAACCGGTGGTACTGGGTCGCCGTCACCATCCTGTGCTCCCTGGGCTCCCTGTCCGGCTACCTGCAGTACCGCAGCTACCGCAGCCAGTTCGAGGCTCAGGGCGCCACCTGGGAGATCACGTGGTCCCAGTCCACGCTCCTGCTCTCGATGCTGTTCCTGCCGCTGGCGCTGGGTGCCTTCGCCGCACAGATCGCCAGCAGTGAGCACCAGGGAAGAAACTGGCAGAGAATGAGCGCCACCGGGCTGGAGACCGCCATGGTTGCGGGCAAGCTGCTGCACGGGCTCCAGGTCGCGGCTCTCACCACCGCGGTCCTGGCCCTGACCACCGCGGTGACGGGCCTCGCCCTGGGCTTCAACCTGGTGGGTCTGGTCGCCTACCTGCCGCGCTTCGCCGTCGTCGCGCTGGGAATGTGGGTCATCCTCACCTTCGTCACCTGGCTGGGCGCGGTCATGACGTCCTTCGCCACCACGATGTCCACCGTGCTGCTGAGCACCATTGCGGGGATGGCGATGCTTCTCGCGGCCCGACCGCTGAGTGTCCTCAACCCCGCAGCCTCACTGACCCGAACCACGTCCGCTATGAGCCCGGGCAACGTGGCCTCACCGGGCGCCGCAGCATTCGAGGGCGTCATCTGCCTGGTGTGGGTGGCCCTGCTGGCCCTGGCTCTGCGCCGCGCAGTCAGGCGTCAGTCATGAGCCACGTTCCCGCAGTGCCCGAGCCGGCACACGTCTCCCGGGTCCCGCGGACCCTCCTGGACCGGGTGGCTCAGTGGTGGCGCACCAGCACCCTGACCCTGTGGGCGGTGGCCGGGGCCGCGGGCCTCTTCCAGCTGATGGTGCTGAACGTGGCCTCGTACACCTACCCGCACCTGCCTATGCGGGGCTGGGTCATCGTCTCCCTGCTACTCGCCGGATCGCTGCTGGCCCGACGCCGCTGGCCCCTGGCCGTTGTCACCGCCACGAGCCTGGCCTCGGCCGCCGTCGACCTGTGGGGGCCACGCGGTGGACTCAACCTGCTGTCCATGCTGGCTCTCTACGCCCTGCTCGTGGCCGCCCCCACCCGTGACCGACTCATCGGCTTCGGCATCTGCGCGCTGTGCACCCTCGTCCCCACGGCGCTGGCCAAATGGCCGCAGGTGAGCGCGTTGAGCCCTGATTTCCTCGCTCTGCTGCTCGTGCTCGCGGTGGCCTCGATCTCCCGCTCCCGCCGGGAGGCCCTGGAGCACGGGGACGCCCAGCTCGCGGCGCAGTCCGCCGAGCAGCGGCTGGTCGCTCAGCGTGACGCCGCTCGTCACCAGACCCGGGTGGCGGCCGAGCTCCACGACTCCGTGGGCCACGCCCTCACCGCGATCATCGCCCTGTCCGAGGGGATGCAGGGGGCCGGCGGAAGCCCGCAGACAGATGAGGCCATTGACATGATGAACGCCCTGGCCCGGGAGGGTCTGGCCGACACCCGACGCGCCGTCGCCTCACTCCAGACGGCACCGGGCCCCTCCCCCGACGACGCCGAGACCACCGATCCCCTCACCGGCCGAGTCTCGGAGGGCCCGCAGTCCCCCTCGGGCGCAGCCGGCTGGGACCGGCTCGACGACCTGCTGACCACGGTGAGAGCCACCGGTATCAGTGCGGCTCTCACCGAGACCGGGAGGCGTCCCCGCGGCACCGCGGGCAGTCAGGTCCTCGGGGAGGTCGTCTATGTCGTCGTCCGGGAGGCTCTGACCAACGTCATGCGCCACGCTAAGGGCGCCACACGCGTCGTCATCTCCCTCGACCACGACCAGGCCTCCACACGGATCACCGTGTCCGACGACGGTCGTGGCGCTCAGACCGGCCCAGGAGACGACGGTCCCGGCTCAACGCAGGCGTCGCCCGCGGCCGGGCACGGACTGGCCAACCTGGCAGCCGTGGTCGGTGAGCACGGTGGCACGATGTCCGCCGGCCCCACGACTGATGAGGGCGCATCCGGCTGGGTACTGCGCGCCCTCGTCCCCTTCCCGGAAGGTGCGCCGCGATGAGTCCATCCGCCCCCTCCGGGCCGGGCACCGGGAGCTCACCGAGCGGCGTCAAGCCGATCACGGTGATGATCGTCGATGACCAGCGAGCCACCCGCATGGGCCTGTCCCTCATCATCAACCGGGCCGACGACCTGCAGGTCACGGCCGAGGCCGTCCACGGTCAGGACGCCCTCGACCAGCTCGCCGCCCTGCTTGAGGAGCGCCGGCCGCTTCCCGACGTCGTCCTCATGGACGTGCGCATGCCGGTGCTCAACGGGATCGATGCCACGGCCCGCATCTCCCAGCTCTACCCCTCGATCCGGGTCCTGGTGCTGACCACCTACGACCAGGACGAGTTCGCCTTCGGGGCGCTGTCGGCCGGCGCCTCAGGGTTCCTGCTCAAGGACACCCGCACGGCCGACCTCCACCAGGCGCTGCGGGCGGTCAGCTCCGGGGACGCGATCCTCACTCCGCGCATCACCCGCGAGCTGCTCAACCGGCACATGCTCAGCCCCGTGGCCTCACCCCGTCAGCGCGCGGCACGCCAGCGCCTCGACGATCTCAGCCCCCGTGAGCGCGAGGTGGCCGACCTGGTGGCCCAGGGTCTGACGAACGCGGAGATCGCTCAGCGCCTCGTCCTGGCCCCGGACTCGGTCAAGAAGAACGTCACCCGGATCCTGACCAAGCTGGACCTGCGCGACCGGGTCCAGCTCGTCATCCTCATGCGCGACGCCCAGTCCTGAGCCTCCGCCCCGTCCCCTCAGGCCGCAGTGGCCAGGGCCGGGGCCGGGACCGGCTGCTGCGCCGGGGCCCGGTAGACGAGGCGGGACTGAGCCAGGTAGTTGACGATGAAGAGCGTGGAGTCCACGAGCACCTTGGCCAGCCACAGGGGCGCACCGGCGCCGGTGAGGACCGCGATGCCGGCATACGACGTCGCCGCGACCCCGCCCTGGACCGCCGCGTAGCCGCCGGCCGAGCGCCAGAAGTTCTCCGGGCCGGCCCCGAACAGGCGCCGGTTGAGCAGGAAGCCCAGGGTGCACGAGACGATCCGGGCTCCGACGACGGCGTAGAGGACCGAGTCGGTCAGCGAGTTGAGGATGAGGACCAGCGCGTAGTCGACGCTCCAGCCGGTGAAGGACACGGCGGCGAAGAGGACGACCGTGGGGATGCGGCGGCGCAGGCCGGCCAGGCGGCTCAGGATCGTCGGGTGGGAAGCGGGGAGGGCGGGGCTCGTCGTCGTCATGGCAGTAAGCCTCGCGGGAGGCCTTATGCCATGTGTTTGACGGACCTGTGCCGTTTCTGTGAGAGACGGTCTCCGGGCCCTGCGGGCTGCGGGCCGTTCCTCCGCGTCAGAACAGGGCGTCGGTCTGCGGCGCGGCGGGGGCGCTCGACGACGTCGCACCAGGCGCCTGCTGCGCCTCCCGGTTCCCCGGGGCCCGGCC
>CAJZFF010000032.1 GCA_915069725.1 uncultured Actinomyces sp. | reverse complement strand
GCCGCGGGGGAGTGCCCCGACTGGGCCGACGGCGCAGAGGCGGAGGCCCCGGGGGCCTTGGAGTCCTGGTCGAAGACGGCCGGGCGCTTGGCTCCCGCACCGGCCTCCGTGAGCCAGCGCGCCTCATCGTCCAGGGCATGAACCGCGCGGGCCGTCAGGTCCAGTGACCAACGTGCCTGCTTCTCCTCGGCGGACTGTACGAAGGTCACCATGATGAGCCAGGGGTCGCGGCCCTCGCGCAGCGCGTCCCACTCCAGGCTGGAGGGGTCGACGCCGCGCGTGGCCAGTCGGTCCACCACCAGCTCGCCGAGCAGGGGGGAGTCCTTCTCCCAGCCGATCCGGCAGGACTGGGCCTGCGAGACGGCCCACTGGCGCTCGGCGAGCACCGGCCCCTCGAAACGGCGCACGTGCTCCACGTCCATGCCCGTGCTGATCGCCACCTCGGCGGCGGTCGCGCCGGCGCGCATGTAGGCCTGGAGCTGCCGGGGGCGCAGGGGTGCCGGCGCCTCGGAGACCGTCCCCGACGGGGGCAGGATCGCTCCGCGGTCACGGCGCACCGCGGCCCTGAGGGCGTCGTCGACGACGATGCTGTAACGCTCGCCGTCCTCGTCGGTCATGACAATCGTGTCACCGTTGGCACCCAGCAGCTCGAGTTCGACCATGGGCGGGGCCTCCTTCATCCCGTGTCAGCACGATATGCTCCACTGTGCCTCACAGCCTGCCATCCGCAGGCGCCCAGCCGTGGGAGGCGCAGCGGTGTGCCACATGTGAACCACGTGTGAATACCCTCGTGAAATCCCCCGGGTCGGGCGCACCGCAAACCAATCGTGCTCCTTCGTCGGGCGATTTGGCTTGACGGCCCACCTGGCGGTGCTATTGTGCGCGTGCCTTCCGGGACGGGGACGCCGAATCATCGGCACGACGCCGGCGCGCGTGCACGGCTCAGCTCCCGCCTTGTGAAGGTCACCCGAGAGCCGTCGACAGAAAGAGTGACGAGGCCATGGCGACCGACTACGACGCCCCGCGCAAGAATGATGACGAGCCCGAGGCCGATTCCATCGAAGAGCTGACCTCGCGGCAGAAGGACCAGTCATCCGCCGCGATCGAGGAGGACGAGAACGAGGCCGCCGAGGGCTTCGAGCTTCCCGGGGCGGACCTGTCCCGGGAGGAGCTGAGCGTTCACGTCGTGCCCCAGCTCGAGGACGAGTTCACCTGCTCGGAGTGCTTCCTCGTCCATCACCGCAGCCAGCTGGCCTTCGTCGACGAGGCGACCGGTCTTCCGGTGTGCGCCGACTGCGCCGGCTGACGCTCCCACCCAACTCAGGAGATCCCCATGGGACTGTTCTCGCGCCGTCGTGACGACGCAACCACCGATTCTGACGAGTCCGTCCTCGGGCGCGACCTCGGCGACGACGCCCTCGACGAGGCCGCCGCCTCCGGACCCTGGGACCTCAGCGAGCTGCCCGAGGACCAGGAGGAGGTGCCCCGCATCGACCTGGGCGCGCTGCAGGTCCCGGCCGTCGACGGGATGCAGCTGCGCCTGGAGCAGGCGCCCGACGGCACCGTCACCGCCGTCGTCCTGGCGCTGGGCGGCTCGGCGCTCGAGCTGCGGGCCTTCGCCGCGCCGCGCACCGCGGGCATCTGGGACGAGCTGCGCGGTGACATCGCCAACGAGCTCGCCGGGAACGGTGCCCGCTACGAGGAGAGCCACGGGGAGCACGGCACCGAGCTGGTCGCTCACCTGCCCATGCGCGGCCCCGACGGCACGATGGCGACCGGCACGATCCGGTTCCTGGGGATCGACGGCCCCCGCTGGTTCCTGCGCGGCGTCCTCCAGGGGCACGCCGCCTCCTCCGAGCAGTCGGCCCAGGCGCTGCGGGAGGTGCTGCGCGGAATCGTCGTCGTCCGCGATGGCCAGGCCCGCCCGCCCCGCGAGATCCTGCCCCTGCACGCGCCCGGGGCCGTCACCGGCCCTGAGGTCGAGGATCTGCCCGGCATCGACCCGCTGGCGCCCGGACCGACCGTCGCCGAAGTGCGTTAGATGGGGGCGCTGTCGGCGCGGGTCAAGCGGCTCTACGAGTCGCTGCGCACCAGCCGCGAGCACTTGGAGGCCGAGGATGAGGAGCGCTCCGCCAGCCGGCGGGGCACCGATCCGATCGGCTCACTGACCTCGCGCCAGCGGACCTGCGTCTCCGGTGTGCTGCAGGCGGTCACCTACCGCTCGAGCCAGGACAAGCCCATCCTCGTCGGGCAGCTCTACGACGGCACCGGCAGCATCGACCTGGTGTGGTGGGGTCGACGACGTATCGCAGGCATCACCCCGGGCACCCACCTGATGGTCGAGGGGAGGGTCGCCGACGGCACCCACCGACTGCAGATCCACAACCCCGCCTATCGCCTGCTGGGGCCGGGGCAGTAGCAACCGGCAGCCACCTGCGGGAAGGACCTCGAATGAGCAGCCGTTCCACTGGAACCGCCCGTACGGGCCTGGGGGCCATCGACTCCGAGCGCTTCGACGCCCTGGCCGCCGTGGGCGGGTGGCGCGGCATCCTCGAGTCCGTCGTGCCCACCCTCATGTTCGTCCTGGTCATGGCGGTGCGCCCCGCCGCCCTGGTGGCGGCCCTGCTCGCCTCCTTGGCCATCAGCGCCATCTGCCTCGTGGCCCGCCTGGTGCAGCGCCAGTCCCCGGCTCAGGTCGTCGGTGGGGCCGTGCTGGTCCTCGTCTCGGCCCTGTGGGCCTGGCGCAGCGGCGACGCCTCCAACTTCTACGCCACCGGCCTCATGATTAACGCGGCCTGGCTGGTCGCCTGCCTGGTCTCCCTGCTCATCGGCTGGCCGATCGTGGGCGCCCTCATGACTCTGTGGCATCGCGTCACCGACGAGTCGGACCGTAGTGGGGGTGACGACGCGAGCGAGCACTCGGACAGCACCGAGGAGCCGCAGGTCGACGATGATCCTGCCGCGCGTCCCTCGGCCTGGCGCACCGAGCCGGCCTTGCGCCATGTTCGGCGCCGCTACCACGCGGGCACCTGGGTCCTGACGCTCATGTTCGCCCTGCGGCTCGTCGTCGAGGTGCCCCTCTACCTGGCCGGCGAGCAGGCCGTGTCCTACCTGGGGGCCGCCCGTCTCATCCTGGGCGTGCCGCTGTACGCCCTGACCCTGTGGTTCATCTGGCTGCTGGTCGCTCCCAGCCGGATCGCCCGGACCGAGGCGCGCACCGATCAGCGCTGACCAGTGGCCCCGTAACCCCGAGTCCGGTGAACGTGGCCCGGAGTCACACGGTCACGTGAAGATCAGGGGCAGCTCCTCCAGGCTGGACTCGCCCTCGCGTGCCGTGAGGAAGATGAGCTCGTCCCCGCGCTCGAAGCGCTCGTCGCGGTCCGGCGTGATGGGTCGGTAGTCGCGCAGGATCGCCGCCAGCACCGTGTGGGGCGGCAGCTCGATGTCGGTGACGAGCTCGCCGATGACCGGTGAGTCCTCCGGCAGGGTCAGCTCGTGCATGGAGGCGCCCGACTGGTGGAAGTGGAAGATGCTCACCAGGCTGCCGACACTGACGGCCTCCTCCACCAGGGCCGTCATGAAGCGCGGGGTCGACACGGCCACGTCCACGCCCCAGGTCTCATCGAAGAGCCACTCGCTCTTGGGGTTGTTGACGCGCGCGACCGTGCGGGGCACCCCGTACTCGGTCTTGGCCAGCAGGGAGATGACCAGGTTGGCCTTGTCGTCCCCGGTGGCGGCCACGATGACGTCGCAGGTCTCGGCCCCGGCGCGCTCCAGGGCGTCGATGTCGCAGGCGTCGGCCAGCTGCCAGTCGGCCTGCGGGACTGAGGCGATGCGCATGGCCTCGGTGGAACGGTCGACGAGGGTCACCTCGTGGCCGTGGCTGATGAGCTCGCGGGCGATGGAACGGCCCACGGAACCGGCTCCGGCGATGACGATCTGCATGGCTCAGGCCTCCTGGGTCGGGGCGTGTGACAGGGCGCGGCGGACCTGGCCGATACGGTCGGTGCTCACCGCCAGGTGCAGTCGGTCGTGCTCCTGGATGACGGTGGCGGCCTCGGGCAGCATCGCCGTGGCATCGCGTGAGATCCAGGCCACCCGCACCCTGAGGCGGTCCTCCAGCATCCCGATCGTCGTACCGACCCACTGCGGGGAGGCGTTGGGCTGGATGAGAGCGACCGTGCCCGAGGGGTCCTCCAGCTCGCGGGCGCTGGAGCCCGGCAGGATGCGGCGCATCATCTGGTCGGCCGTCTGACGCACGGTGGCCACGGTGGGGATGCCCAGGCGCTCGTAGACGTCGGCCCGCCGCGAGTCATAGATCCGGGCGACGACGTTGTCCACACCGAAGCTCTCCCTGGCTACCCGCGCAGCCACGATGTTGGAGTTGTCCCCGTTGGACACGGCGACGAAGGCGTAGGCCTCGTCGATGCCCGCCTGCTCCAGGGCGTCGCGGTCGTAACCGACCCCCTTGACCTTGCGGCCGTTGAAGTCCGAGGGCAGGCGGCGGAAGGCGTCCGCGGAGCGGTCGATGACGGACACCGAGTGCCCCATGCGGTCGAGCTGAACGGCCATGGACGCTCCGACGCGGCCACAGCCCATGATGACGAAGTGCACGAGGAGGACGGTACTCCGTTGTCGGGCCGCGGACGTAACATCTGGAGACGTGCGTGACTTCGCAGACCGCATCAAGCGGCTTCTCGTCGGCCGTCCTGTTCCCAGTGGAGCTCTGGGGGAGACCCTCCTGCCCAAGAGGATCGCCCTTCCGGTATTCGCCTCCGACGCCCTGTCCTCCGTGGGCTACGCCCCCGATGAGGTGCTCATCACCCTGGCCGTGGCCGGCGTTGCGGCGACCTCCCTGTCGCCGTGGGTGGCCCTGGCCGTCGTCGGGGTCCTGGCCGTCGTCGTGGCCTCCTACCGCCAGACTGTCCACGCCTATCCCTCGGGCGGCGGCGACTACGAGGTGGTCTCGGCCAACCTCGGCTCCCACGCCGGGCTCCTGGTGGCCTCGGCCCTGCTGAGCGACTATGTCCTGACCGTTGCGGTCTCGGTGTCCTCGGGCACCTCCTACCTCGCGGCCGCCCTACCCGCCCTGGTCCCCTACAAGGTGGAGATCGCCGTCGCGGTCGTCACCGTCCTGGCCGTGCTCAACATGCGCGGCTCACGCGAGTCGGGCCGGGCCTTCGCCATTCCCACCTACCTGTACATGGGCGTCATCGGCATCATGGCCGTCGTCGGCCTTGTCCAGGAGCTGACCGGGACCCTCGGGCGGGCCGAGTCGGCCGGCTTCGACGTCGTCACCCACGCCGGCTGGGAGCAGGGCCTGACCGGCCTGGCCGGAGGCTTCCTGGTCCTGCGGGCCTTCTCCTCGGGGTGCGCGGCCCTGACCGGCGTGGAGGCGATCTCCAACGGCGTGCCCAGCTTCCAGCGCCCCAAGTCCCGCAACGCCGCCACGACGCTGCTGCTCCTGGGAGTGATCGCCGCGCTGATGCTCATGAGCGTCATCCACCTGGCCGGCGCCGTCGGCGTGCGCATGGTGGAGGACCCGGCCCACCAGCTCCTGCGCAACGGCGTCCCGATCGGGGACGGCTACCACCAGGACCCCGCGATCGGACAGATCGCCGCCACCGTCTTCTCCGGTTTCCGCCCGATGTTCTACCTGGTCGCCACCGTCACCGGTCTGATCCTGGTGCTGGCCGCCAACACCGCCTTCAACGGGTTCCCGGTGCTGGCCAGCGTCCTGGCCCGTGACGAGTTCCTGCCCCGCCAGCTCTCCCAGCGCGGCGACCGCCTGGCCTTCTCCAACGGCATCATCGTCCTGTGGCTGGGGGCCGTGGCCTTCCTCATCGGCTTCGAGGCCAATACGACCCGCCTCATCCAGCTCTACATCGTGGGCGTGTTCATCTCCTTCTCGCTGTCCCAGGTGGGCATGGTGCGTCACTGGACCCGCGAGCTGACCATCGCCACCGAGCCCAGGGACCGCTCGCGCATGTATCGCGCCCGCATCATCAACTCCATCGGCGTGCTGGGCACCGGGACGGTCCTGGTCATCGTCCTGCTCACCAAGCTCACCCGGGGAGCCTGGATCACCCTGACGATCATGGCGCTGCTCTACCTGGTGATGAACCGGATCCGCCGGCACTACCGCAGAGTCAGCGAGGAGGTGGCCATCTCCGACCTCCACGACGCCCGCGTCCTGCCGGCCCACGTCCACGCCATCGTCCTGGCCTCCCGCCTCCACCAGCCCACGCTGCGGGCCCTGACCTACGCCCAGTCGACCCACCCCACCGTCCTGGAGGCCCTGACGGTGGACACCGGCGACGGCGGCGCCGAGCGCCTCCTGGACGCCTGGGAGGAGGCCGACATCGCCGTGCCCCTGACAGTCCTGGACTCCCCCTACCGGGACATCACCCGCCCGGTCATCAACTATGTGCGCTCGGTACGCCGCGAGTCCCCCCGCGACCTCATCGTCGTCTTCCTGCCCGAGTACATAGTGCGCCACTGGTGGGAGCAGATCCTCCACAACCAGACCGCCCTGCGCCTCAAGACCGTCCTACTGTTCACCCCCGGCGTCGTCGTGGCCTCCGTGCCCTGGCAGCTGGGACTGCCCGGACAACGGCACATCCACCACGGCGTGCGCGCCCGCACCGCCGAGGGCATCATCGACGCCGACGTCGCCATGCGCCGTCACGTCGACCAGCACAGCCGCTCCACTACCGGCGGCGTCGATGCAGCCCCCCAGGAGATTCGATGAGCCCCCAGCCCAGCCGGACCGGAGAACCGCCCGTCCAGAGTCGCGGCGAGCCGCGCGAGCTGACTCTGGCAGTGGGGGCGCCTGTGCACGGCGGGCACTGCGTGGCCCGCCCCGTGGACGACCCGGGCGGCCGCGTCATCTTCGTGCGCCACGCCCTGCCCGGTGAGACGGTACGGGCCCGCCTGACCGAGATGACCTCGCGGACCTGGCGCGCCGACGCCGTTGAGATCCTCCAGGCATCCCCGGACCGCGTCGAGTCCGTCTGGCCCGAGGCCGGCCCCGCGGGCGTGGGCGGGGGAGAGCTCGCCCACGTGGCCCTGGACGCCCAGCGCACCTGGAAACGCTGGGTCCTGGCCGACTGCCTGCGCCGGATCGGCGGGCAGGAGGTGGCCGACGCCGTCGCCTCCCTGCCCGAGGCCTCCGGCGCGGCCGCCGTGCCGATCGAGCCCATGCCCACTGACGCCGTGGCCCAGGCCTCCACCAGTGCTCGACGGCGTGCCCTGGCCGGGACCGCCACCCGCACCCGCATCAGCCTGACGGTGAGTGAGGACGGCAGGCCCGGCATGCACGCCTTCCGCTCCGGGACGGTCCTGCCCCTTCACCGCCTGCCCCTGGCCGTTCCCGCCATCACCGAGATCGGACTGCTGGAGCGCTCCCGCTGGCGCGCCCACTACCGGCCCGGCATGCGCATCGAGGCCATCGCCCCCAGCGGCGGCGAGCCCGTCGTCCTGCTCGACGAGCGGCTCCTGACCGCCCAGGCCCGCAGTACCGGACGGCGCCGGGTCCGGGAGGTCGTGGACGCCTCCGCCCTGGGGCTGGGGGAACTGACCTACTCCGTCCACGCCGAGGGCTTCTGGCAGGTCCATGTCGACGCCCCCCGGGTGCTCGTCGAGCGCGTCGTGCGCGGCGCCCTGGGGGAGGACCTCGAAGGTGCCGCGGACAGCCGCGTCCTGGAGCTCTACTCGGGGGCCGGCCTGTTCACCCTGCCGCTGGCCGCCCTGGTGGGCAGCGGTGGCGAGGTCGTGTCCCTGGAGGGCAATGAGCAGGCCGTTCGCGACGCCCGCCGCACCCTGCACGACCACCCCGCAGCGCGCCTGGCCTCGGGCCGCGTGAGCGCCCGCTCGGTACGTGAGCTGGCCGGCTCCCTCACCGGTGGTCGCCCCGACGCCGTCGTCCTCGACCCGCCGAGGCAAGGGGCCGGACGCGAGGTCATCGAGGCCGTCGGCGCCCTGGGGACCGAGCGGATCGTCCTGGTGGCCTGCGACCCGGCGG
The DNA here is from genome assembly GCA_915069725.1 of uncultured Actinomyces sp. Lineage (GTDB taxonomy): Bacteria > Actinomycetota > Actinomycetes > Actinomycetales > Actinomycetaceae > Actinomyces. The sequence continues at coordinate 2,419 of CAJZFF010000032.1, read as the reverse complement.
CCCTGGCCCGGGACCTGGGAACCCTCCTGCGCTCGGGCTACGCGCTGAGCTCCATGAGCGCGCTGGACATGTTCCCGCACACTCACCACTTCGAGACGATCGTGGTGCTCGAGCGCTCCTGAACGGGGGACGTCAGCGGGGTTGCGTGCGCCCGGCGTCACCAAATGCGGTTGACGGGCGCCGGGCCGCGTGCCGGGTTTGGCCAGCCTTCCCTACGTATTGACAACGGATGACACGCCGTGGGCTACGGTCCACACCGGAGCATCCGCGCAGCCCTCCGCCTGGCTGTCACCGCAGGTCCGCGTGACAGACCCGAGGCGGTGCGACGGGCCGGATCGGTACGACAACTGGAAGTGAGCCCCGGTGACCAGCCTCAACACCTTCGCCTCCCGCAGCACCCTCGACGTCGACGGCCGCGACTACGAGATCTACCGCCTCGACGCTGTCCCCGGCCTGGAGCGCCTGCCCTACAGCCTCAAGGTGCTGGCCGAGAACCTGCTGCGCACCGAGGACGGCGCCAACATCACCGCCGACCACGTGCGCGCCCTGGCCGCCTGGGACCCGGCCGCCGAGCCCGACACGGAGATCCAGTTCACCCCGGCCCGCGTCGTCATGCAGGACTTCACCGGCGTGCCCTGCATTGTCGACCTGGCCACCATGCGCGAGGCGGTCGCCGACCTCGGTGGCGACCCTGAGGTCATCAACCCCCTCAACCCCGCCGAGATGGTCATCGACCACTCCGTGCAGATCGACTCCTTCGGCCGACCCGGATCCCTGGAGCGCAACAAGGAGCGCGAGTACGAGCGCAACGCCGAGCGCTACCAGTTCCTGCGCTGGGGACAGGGAGCGCTGTCCAACTTCCGCGTGGTCCCCCCGGGCACCGGCATCGTCCACCAGGTCAACATCGAGTACCTGGCCCGCATCGTCTTCACCCACGAGGCCGACGGCGTCACCCAGGCCTATCCCGACACCTGCGTGGGCACCGACTCCCACACCACCATGGTCAACGGCCTGGGCGTCCTGGGCTGGGGCGTGGGCGGCATCGAGGCCGAGGCCGCCATGCTGGGCCAGCCCGTCTCCATGCTCATCCCCAAGGTGGTGGGCTTCAAGCTCTCCGGCGCCATCCCCGCCGGCGCCACCGCCACCGACGTGGTCCTGACCATCACCGAGATGCTGCGCGCCCACGGCGTGGTGGGCAAGTTCGTCGAGTTCTACGGCGAGGGCGTCGCCGAGGTACCGCTGGCCAACCGCGCCACCATCGGCAACATGAGCCCCGAGTTCGGCTCCACCGCCGCGATCTTCCCGATCGATGAGGTCACCCTGGACTACCTGCGCCTGACCGGCCGCTCCGAGGAGCGCGTGCGCCTGGTGGAGGCCTACACCAAGGCCCAGGGCATGTGGCACGACCCGGCCCGCGAGCCCGTCTACTCCGAGTACCTCGAGCTGGACCTGTCCACCGTGGTGCCCTCCATCGCCGGCCCCAAGCGCCCCCAGGACCGCATCGTCCTTTCACGGGCCAAGGAGTCCTTCCAGGAGGTCCTGCCCACCTACGCCTCCCAGCCCTCCAAGCCGACTCCGGTGATCATGGCCGACGGCACCGCCACCGAGCTGGACCACGGGCACGTCGCCATCGCCTCGATCACCTCGTGCACCAACACCTCCAACCCCTCGGTGATGATGGCCGCCGGCCTGCTGGCCCGCAACGCCGTCGCCCGGGGGCTGCGCTCCAAGCCCTGGGTGAAGACCTCCACCGCCCCGGGCAGCCAGGTCGTCACCGACTACTACGAGAAGGCCGGGCTGTGGCCCGCCCTCAACGAGCTGGGCTTCAACGTCGTGGGATACGGCTGCGCCACCTGCATCGGCAACTCCGGGCCCCTGCCGGCCGAGGTCTCCCAGGCGGTCAACGACGCCGACCTCGCCGTGGTCTCGGTGCTCTCGGGCAACCGCAACTTCGAGGGGCGCATCAACCCCGACGTCAAGATGAACTACCTGGCCTCCCCGCCGCTGGTCATCGCCTACGCCCTGGCCGGCACCATGGACTTCGATTTTGCCACCGAGCCCCTCGGGCGGGATGCGCGGGGTCAGGACGTGTACCTGGCTGACATCTGGCCCGACCCCGCGGAGGTCCAGGCGACGATCGACGCCACCGTCGACCGGGAGATGTACACCCGAGACTATGCCGACGTCTTCTCCGGCGACGAGCGCTGGCGCAGCCTGGACACTCCCGAGGGGGAGACTTTCGCCTGGGACGAGGGCTCCACCTATGTGCGCAAGGCTCCTTTCTTCGAGGGGCTCACCATGGAGCTCACCCCGGTCGCCGACATCACCGGCGCCCGGGTGCTGGCTCTGCTGGGGGATTCGGTGACCACCGATCACATCTCCCCGGCCGGCGCCATCAAGGCCGACTCCCCGGCCGGCC
>CAJZFF010000031.1 GCA_915069725.1 uncultured Actinomyces sp. | reverse complement strand
GGCCGGCGGTCTCGTCGGTGGGCCACTGACCGCCCCGCGCAGCGCTGGGCTGTGCCCCTCGCCTCCCTGCGGCCTGGACTGCCGCGTGGACCTCAGCATCGGGTAGTCCCAGCCATCCGGCGAGCCGTCGGGTGTACTCGCGCTTGAGCGCCCGGTCCCGGATGCCGGCCACCACCGGCGCCGCCGAGCGCAGGCCCCGGACCCGACCCTCGGAGGTGTCCAGGTCCAGGTGGGACAGGGAGGTGCGGATCACGAACTCGAACAGCGGCACCCGCCTGGACAGCAGGCGCGGGATGCCCGAATCCCCCTCCTTCATGCGCAGGTCGCAGGGGTCCAGGCCGCCGGGGTCGACGGCGACGAAGGTCTGGGTGGCGAAGCGCTGGTCCTCGGCGTAGGCGCGCAGCGCGGCCTTCTGGCCGGCCGCGTCACCATCGAAGGTGAAGATGACCTCGCCGCCACGGGCCTCGCGCCCCTGACCGGTGACCACTCCCGCCGCAGGGTCGTCCACATCCCCCAGCAGGCGGCGCACGACCCGCACATGGTCCGCACCGAAGGCGGTCCCGCACGTGGCCACGGCCGTGGTCACCCCGGACAGGTGGGCGGCCATGACGTCGGTGTAGCCCTCGACGACGACGATCCGGTGGGAGCGGGCGACCTCCCGCTTGGCCAGGTCCAGCCCGTAGAGGACCTGGCTCTTGTGGAAGACGGGGGTCTCGGGGGTGTTGAGGTACTTGGGGCCCTGGTCCTCCTCCAAGAGCTTGCGCGCCCCGAAGCCGACGGTGGCTCCGGTGACGTCCCGGATGGGCCAGATGAGGCGGCCGCGGAAGCGGTCGTAGACGCGGCGCCCGTCCTGCCCGCCCCGGCTGCACAGGCCGGAGTCGACCAGCTCGGCCTCGGTGTAGCCGGAGCCGCGCAGGTAGCGGGCGAGGTTGTCCCATCCGGCGGGCGCATAGCCGACGCCGAAGTGTGCGGCGGCATGGCGGTCGAAGCCCCGGGACGTGAGGAAGTCCCGCCCCGGCTGTGCCTCCGGGGTGGCGAGCTGCTCGCGGAACCAGGCCTCGGCCAGGCGGTTGGCGTCCATGAGGCGCTGCCGAGTGCCCGGCTCGACCCCGCGCCGTACCGCACCGCCCTCCTCGTAGCGCAGCTGGACCCCGGTGCGGTCGGCGAGGTACTCGACGGCCTCGGCGAATCCGAGGTGGTGGATCTTCTCGATGAAGGTGATGACGTCACCGCCCTCACCGCAGCCGAAGCAGTGCCAGTAACCGAGCTGGGGGCGGACGTGGAAGGAGGGGGTGCGTTCGTCGTGGAAGGGGCACAGCCCCTTGAGCGAGCCGACGCCGGCGCTCTTGAGGGTCACGTGCTCGCCGACGACGTCCTCAAGCCTGGCGCGCTCGCGCACCGCCTCGATGTCCTCACGCCTGATCAGTCCCGCCACAGGGTCATCGTAGGCGAGGCTACCGACATCCTGCGCCAGGGCTTGAAGGGGGCTCCCCGACCAGTACGGCTAGACCTCGGAGAACATGCCGCACAGCCGGGCGTGCCAGGCCCGCGCGGAGGTGTCCGTCAGGGAGGCGATCTGGTCGACCACCACCCGCAGGCGCGCATCGTCGTTCTCGGCCCGGTGCCAGACATCGAGCAGAACCGGGTCGATGCCCTTCCCGCCGCCGGTCATGAGGACGTCGGCGAGGTCGAAGATGAGGGTGCGCTGGCGCAGGTAGACCGGCTCGTGCTCCCGCGGCTCCATGACGTAGCGCACGGCAATGCCCTTGAGCAGGAGGATCTCCGCGGCCGTCTCCTCGGGGATGACGAGCTCGGCCTCGTAGCGAGTCAGTGGCCCGTCGCCGTAGGTCTGGCGGCTGGCGGAGGCGACCGCGGAGACGAAGCGTCCGATGATCTCGCTGGTGAGGTTCTTCAGGTGCGCTGCGTCGGCCACCGAGCCGTTGTAGGAGCGGATCCAGTAGGGCTGGTCGGACAACCTCTCGAAAGCCGCTCCGAGGGCGTCGGCGCTCAGGTCAGTGCCGTACCAGGCCCGCGTGGCCTCGAGCAGCTCATCGACCTCCTTGGGGTCGGTCAGGCAGGCCGGGTCCAGGCGCCCCAGGGCGATCGCGTCCTCGACGTCGTGGACGGAGTAGCCGACGTCGTCGGACAGGTCCATGATCTGCGCCTCGATGCAGCGCCTGCCCTCCGGAGCCCCCTGACGCATCCAGGCGAAGATCTCGGCGTCGTCGTCGTAGGCGGAGTACTTGCGCGCACTGCGCCCGCTCGGTCCACCCGGCCCCCTCCCCTTGAGCCACGGGTACTTGGCGACGGCGTCGAGACTGGCCCGCGTCAGATTGACGCCGACCGGCCGCCCGGCTGCGTCAAGGGTCTTGGGCTCCAGCCGAGTGAGGATCCGGAAGGTCTGGGCATTACCCTCGAAGCCCCCGATCTGGCGGGCCACGACGTCGAGCGCCTTCTCACCGTTGTGCCCGTAGGGAGGATGGCCCAGGTCATGGGACAGGCAGGCGGTGTCGACGACGTCGGGGTCGCATCCCAGCGCCTGTCCCAGGGCGCGCCCCACCTGCGCCACTTCCAGGGAGTGGGTGAGCCGGGTGCGCACGAAGTCGTCAGCGGCAGGCCCCAGCACCTGGGTCTTGGCCCCCAGACGCCGCAGCGCCGAGGAGTGCAGGACCCGAGCCCGGTCGCGTTCAAAAGGGGTGCGCTGAGGGTTCTTCGCCTGCTCGTGAACGAAGCGCTCCACGTCCTGCACCCGGTACCCGGACAGGTCAAGGGCGTCTCGTCCGTCGATACGCACAGGTTCGGATCCAGATTTCTGCGCTGACATAGTCACAAGGTAGCGCAGAAGCGGGTTACCATGGTCGTCACCATTCCGACACCTCCGACACCTCCGACACCATCCCAGGGGAGCACCGGTACCCGATCCCTCCAGCTTGTGGTCACCACGCACCCTCCTCACATCGATGAATCACTTCTTGGACGTCAAGTCCCCAGGCACATGCCCGGCGGAAGGGAGACACCTGCCGTGACCACCACCACAACCCTCGTTCACCGGCCCTACGACGGTCCGGAAGAGTGGTGGCGCCACGCACTGGTCTACGAGATCCCCTCACCTGCCCTGGGAGCAGCCGAGCTGGACCGCACCGATCCCATCATCAAGCACGCCCGCTACCTGGGCATGGACGCGGTACTCATCCGTCCGAGCCTGCTCGACATCGACACCGAGATGGACTCGATCCGCCGCTTCATCGACGAGGCCGGGGAGCAGGGGCTGCGCACCATCGTGCGCATCTCCGGTGCGCTGGGTCCGATCACAGGACCCTACGCCAAGCAGACCACCGGCTTCGTCACCGGCCTCGAAGGCGCCGCTGACGACCTGCTACGCCGTTCGGAGGCCTACCTGCAAGCCGGTGCGGCCGGCATCGACCTGGGCACGATCGTGCCTCCCCAGCTCACCAGCGGAATCCGGCTGGATCGACTCAGCACCTACTGCGCCATGCTGCACGGCCAGTTGGCCGAGTACGTCGACGAGGGCATCATCGGTGCCGACGTGACCGCCGACTACCCGGAGTCACTGCGTCATCACCTCCAGGACGACTGGGTGCACCACTTGCGCGACGACTGCCTGACACTGACACGGTGGAACGCCGAGTCGCTCACGTCCCACCTGACCCGGTCGCTGGACGAGCACGACCGCTTCGGGGCACCCCCCACCTGGCGATTCCTGCCTCCCCACATTCTCTCCGAGCACCTGGATCCGGGCGACGGGCAGCGCTGGTACTCCGTCGACCACGAGGAACGGCTGCGTCGAGGGCTCGCCCTGCAGGCCATGATGCTGGCCCTGCCCGGCTCGCTCTACCTACGTCAGGGCGATGAGATCGCCCTGTCCGACTCCGACAAGCCGACCGCTCCCCTGGAGCTGGCCGACATGGTGGCTGAGCACACGCAGGTGCAGTCCTCTCAGTTCGGCTCTCCGACTGCGACCGTGCGCCACGCGGCCCACGTTCGGCACGAGTACAACCTGGCCTGCGCTCCCCTGGCCTTCGTCACCGGGCTGGAGTGGTGCCCGCCCCAGGCCCTCTCCTTCCTGGTGCGTGGCGTCCTGGTCGTCGTCAACACCTCCGACTCCCCCGTCACCTTGCCGGCCGAGGCCAAGGTTCTCCTATCCTCCCAGCCCCTGCGCCAGGAGGAGGGGCGTCCACTCGTACCCCCGGCGACGACGACGTGGCTGGAGGCCACAACCGTTGCCTAGGGCACACGGATGCAAGTTTCATTAGTCTCTTGTAATCTTTGCATAAGCCGATTAAATTATGGTGCCAGGCGAGGAACTCCTCGCTGCGGATCTGATTCGAAGGAGAATCCCTGTGGCACCCACCCGCCGATCCTTCCTGACGATGGCCGCTCTGGCCTCCACCGTGCCAACGTTGGCCGCCTGCTCCGGCTCGCGCAATGCTGCGGGTACGGCGGCCTCGGGCGGCGCTGCCTCACAGGCGTCTGACGCCTCGGCAGGCGACTCCGATGCCGACCTGGTCATCTGGGCGGATCAGAAGAAGGCGGACTCCCTCAAGGAGATCGCCAAGACCTGGGGCGAGCAGCAGGGCATCTCGGTGGCGGTCCAGACCGTCGCCAATGACTTGCAGCCCAACTTCATCACCGCCAACCAGGCCGGCAACGGCCCCGACATCGTCCTCGGCGCACACGACTGGATCGGCAACCTGGTGCAGAACAGCGCGATCCGGCCGGTCGTTCTAAGCCCTGAGGCCGAGTCCAACTACTCCGACATCGCGCTCAAGGCCGTCACCTACGACGGCCAGATCTACGCAACGCCCTACGCCGTCGAGTGCCTGGGCCTGTTCGTCAACAAGGCACTGACCTCAGTGATCCAGCCGGCCAGCATCGAGGAGATGATCGAGGCCGGCAAGGCGGCCGGAACCGAGCTCGTCCTGTCGCAGGCCATCGACGAGAAGGGCGACGCCTACAGCATGGAGCCGATCTACACCGCCGCCGGCGGCTACATGTTCGGCAAGAACCCGGACGGCTCCTACGATCCCAATGACCTCGGTATCGGCAAAGAGGGATCCATCAAGGCTGCGGAGAAGATCCGCCAGCTCGGCCAGCAGGGAGTCCTCAGGAAGTCAGTCACGACCGCCAACCACATTTCCTTGTTCACCGATGGCAAGGCTCCCTACCTCATCTCGGGGCCATGGGCCCTGGCGGACATCAAGAAGGCCGGTATCGACTACCAGCTCACTCGGATTCCGGGATTCAAAGACATCAAGAACAGCCAGGCGAAGCCTTTCGTCGGGGTCAACTGCTTCTATGTCGCCTCCAACGGGAAGAACAAGGCCTTCGCCGAGACCTTCGTGGCCGACGCGGCCAAGGATATGACATTCGCGTCTTCGATGTTCCCCAGCAACGAGCTGCCTCCGGCCCAGAAGGACCTCGCGGACAAGCTCAAGGCGGAGCACCCCGACATGGTCACCTTCGCGGAGCTCTCCGCCAAGGCGGACCCCATGCCCGCGATTCCCGCCATGTCCTCAGTGTGGGAACCCCTTGGACGCGCTCAGGCCAACATCGTCGGGGGTGCTGATCCCGCCAGCACCATGACCGGGGTCGGCCAGACCATCAAGGCGTCGATCAAGGGCTCGTAAACCGCCCCGGCGCCCAGGATCGGAACGCTTCTCCACACACCCGGTTATTCCTCTACTGCTTTCCCACTTCTGGAAAGGACCCGCAGATAATGACGTCCGCATCCACCACCCCGAGGGAGAAGACCACGACCATCAGAGGTCTCGTCGGTCGCATCATGGTGCTGTCCCTCACGCTGGTCGCAGCGATCTACCTCGTCCCACTTCTTATCGCCTATCGGATGTGGTTGTGGCTGGGAATCGTCGTCCTGACCACGGGGGCCATGTTCCTGCTGTACTCGACCAAGAGATTCGTGCCCGCCAAGTACCTCTTCCCAGGCACGTTCTTCCTCACCGTCTTCCTCATCGTCCCCATCGCGCTGACCATTCAAACCTCCTTCACCAACTTCGGGGACGGGTACCGCGGGACCAAGGAGGAAGCCATCGCCTCAATCACCAACAACTCCATGGTCCGTACGGAGGACTCTCCCACCTATGGTCTGTCAGTCGCGACCGACGGCGACGTCACCAAGGGCCCCTTCTCACTGTTCCTCGTCAATCCGCAGACCAAGGAGGTGCTGCGGGGAAGTGACGGGAAGAAGCTGGAGAAGGTCGACGCCAGCACCGTGACCGTCGACGACGGCGTGGTCACCAAAGCGGAGGGATACACGATCCTGTCCCCCAGGCAGATCAACACCGCCTACGAGGACATCAGCGCCATGTCGGTTCCCTTCACGGACAAGACCACGGTCAAGGTTCAGGGCGTCAGAACCGCTTTCGAGGGAACCAAGCGGATGGTCTACAACAAGTCCTCCGACACCATCACCAACACCGCCACCGGGGACGTCTACTCGGTCAAGAAGGTGGGACTGTCCGAGCACTTCGTCAACGCCGAGGGAGAGAGCCTGGCCCAGTCCTGGAAGCAGAACGTGGGACTGGCCAACTACTCACGGCTCTTCACTGAGGGGAACCTGGCCTCCCAGTTCCTCAAGGCCTTCGCATGGACCATCATCTTCGCCCTGGGCTCGGTGCTGCTCACCTTCGGCCTCGGTTTCTTCCTGGCGCTGACCCTCAACGATGATCGCATCAAGGGTAAGAAGCTCTACCGCTCCTTCCTCCTGCTGCCCTACGCCGTACCCGGCTTCATCTCGCTGCTCGTGTGGTCGAACTTCTACAACCAGGACTTCGGCCTCATCAACCGGATGATGCACCTCAGTATCCCGTGGCTGTCCGACCCGACCATGGCCAAGATCGCCGTCCTGCTGACCAACACGTGGATGGGCTTCCCCTACATGTTCATCGTGTGCACCGGCGCTCTGCAGTCCATCTCCGGCGATGTCAAGGAGGCGGCCAAGATGGACGGCGCCAGTGGTATGCAGGCCACATGGCGCATCGTCACCCCGTTGCTCCTGGTCGCCGTCGCCCCTCTGCTGGTGAGCACCTTCGCCTTCAACTTCAACAACTTCAATGCCATCCAGCTGCTGACCGAGGGTGGGCCCTTCCCGGCTGGGGAGTACACGCGTGGCGGAACCGACATCCTCATCTCCATGGTCTACCGCATCGCCTTCGGCCGTGCCGGCTCGGACTTCGGATTCGCCTCTGCCGTCTCCGTGGTCCTGTTCGCCGTCACCGGCGTCCTGGCCGCCTTGCAGTTCCGAGCCACCAAGAAGCTCGAAGACGTCAACTGACCAGCCGACCTCGGAAAGAACATCATCATGAGCACCTCATCGCAGCCCGTGTCCCGGTCCGCATCAAACAGTTCCGAGGACAATGTCGTCATCGAGAATCACATGCCGTTCTCACGCTGGTTCCGGGAGATCGGCTGGAGACACGTCGTCGGCGTCATCGCCCTGGTCTTCGCAGCCTTCCCCGTCCTCTACGTCATCTCCGCCTCTCTCAACCCCCTGGGCACGGTGGCATCCACCGGGTTGATCCCCACCAAGGTGAGTCTGGTCAACTACCAGAACCTGCTGTCGGGGGCGCGAGGCCCATTCCTGCGCTGGTACCTCAACACGATCATCATCTGCACAGTGGTGGCAACCGCTCAGGTCTTCCTGTCCCTGCTGGGGGCCTACGCCTTCTCCCGGTTCCGCTTCACCGGACGCCGCGGCGGCCTGCTCGCCCTGCTCCTCATTATGATGTTCCCCGCGATCCTGTCCATGATCGCCATCTACACGATGATCTCCGACATCGGCCAGGTCGTCCCCTTCCTCGGCCTCAACACCCTGGCCGGCTACAGCCTGGCGCTCATGGGCGGAGCACTGGGGCAGGTGTGGCTCATCAAGGGAACCTTCGACACGATTCCCCGCGAGCTCGATGAAGCCGCCATCATCGACGGCTGCACGCACTGGCAGGTCTTCCGCATCATCCTTCTGCCCACGCTCAAGCCGATCATCGCCACCACCTTCCTGCTGGCCTTCGTGGGTGTCATCAGCGAGTTCCTCCTGGGCTCGATCATTCTGACCGACAACTCCCAGAAGACGCTCGCAGTGGGGCTCTACGGCATGCTCGTCGGCGACCGCTCCAACAACCTGGGCATCTTCGCCGCCGGGGCGGTCCTTACCATGGCCCCGGTGATCGCTCTGTTCCAGTACCTGCAGCGCTATATCGTCGGCGGATCGATCTCGGGTGCGGTCAAGGGCTGATCGGGGCCGGGCGCCTTGACGCATCCTTCCCGTCCCATCAGCCCGGAATCAGGGGCCGACGGTGCCGCCTCACCGTCCCGGATTCCCACAAACGGGACATGAACTGCGATGATGGTCAGTCGAGGGACGCGACGATCCGCTGTCGGTTCAGGCGAGTCAGCCCCTCCATCCTGACCGTTCTTCGTAGGATTCACTCATGCCACAGAGACTCACTCTCACTGACATCGCCGACCAGGCGGGCGTCTCCACCGCGACTGTCTCCCGTGTGCTCAATGGAAAGTCCAACGTGGCTGACTCGACCCGTCGGCAGGTACTCGCTGCGCTCGACATCCTGGGCTACGAGCGGCCCGAATCGGTGCACCAGACCTCCCGCGGTCTCATGGGGCTGATCGTGCCCGAGCTGAGCAACCCGATCTTTCCGCTGTTCGCCCAGCAGATCGAACAGCTCCTGGCACCCTCCGGGCACACTCCCCTGCTGTGTACCCAGACCCCCGGCGGTATCAGCGAGGACGAGTACATCGAGATGCTCGTGGACCGCGGTGTCGCCGGCATCATCTTCGTCTCCGGACGCCACGCGGACACCACCGGTGACGTGACCCGCTACCAGCGCCTGCGTGAGCGCGGCGTACCACTGGTGACGATTAACGGCAACGCGCCGACCATCAAGGCACCGGGCTTCGCCACCGATGACCGCCGGGCGACCCGTATCGCGGTGGATCACCTCATCGCCCTGGGTCACCAGCGCATCGGCCTGGCCATGGGGCCGATGCGCATGGTGCCGGCTCAGCGCAAGCGCTCCGGCTACGAGGACGCCATGAGCGAGGGTCTGCCCGAGGAGCCGCTGCGGATCGTGGAGACGCTCTACACCTACGAGGGCGGGGTCAGCGCAGCACTGCACCTGCTGGAGCAGGGATGCACCGGCATCGTGTGCTCCTCAGACGTCATGGCCCTGGGGGTGGTCCACGGGGTGCGCCAGACGGGCAGGTCCGTGCCTCATGACGTCTCCGTCATCGGCTATGACGACTCGCCGCTCATCCCCATGACGGACCCGCCGCTGACCACGGTGCGTCAGCCCGTGGAGTCCATCTGCCGGGCGGCCGTCTCCACGCTTCTGGCGCAGCTCAACGGGCAGCGGCCGGCCGACACCGAGATGCTCTTCGCCCCTGACCTCATCGTGCGCGACTCGACCGCCGCGGCCCCCATCGACTGAGCCCAACTGGCCCCCGGCGGCGCGTTAACGCCTGTGCTCCGGTCAGCGCGACCACGTGCGGGCCAACCGGGAGCCGAGGTCCGTCAGTCGTCGCTCCAGTCCGTGGGAGTCAGTCGCTTCCCAGGGCTCGGCGGCGTGAGCCTCCTGCAGACCGTAGGCGTTAGTGACACCGGCTGCGGCCAGCTCTCCGCGACTGACGGCGCAGCGCCCGCACACCAGGATGCACGGCTGTGCCTGTGAGGCGGCCTGCTGGCCGACGACGCCCACGACGCTATCAGCCAGGACGTCGTAGAGCTCTCCCCAGGCCGAGACCACCAGATCCTGGCCGTAGGCGGCATCGCTCAGACTGACGAGCTCAGCCATGACTCGTGCCCCGGGCCGCGCCCACGCTCCCAGGGCCCGCAGCAATAGGGCGCTGCCCCCGCCCGCCCCGGTCCCCCAGGTCGACACGCTCAGGCGAGCCGCTCCATCCGCATCCGCCGTGTGCGCGGAGGCGGACGGCCCGGCGTCGTCGAGTGCAGAGACGACGGGCAGACTTCTGCGTGCACCGAGGCCACCGGGATCGAGGTCCTCGGCCACCCTGACACTTTCCATCGCCTTGGCGCAGGCGCGGCGGTCCAGCTCCTGGGCCCGCTCCGGGCTGATAGAGGTGATACTCGCCAGAGCCGCCCCGGCGCCGCTCATGCCTCCCAGGGAGATGTCGTCGGCCAGGGCCAGTCCCAGGCTGCGATGCGACAGCAGGTCCTTGGCTGCTCGCAGGCCGCCGAGCGCGTCCATGGCTCCCAGGCCCCCGTCGTGGACGGCGGAGCGCGACAACCCCACCACAAGCGTGTCCAAGGGGCCGGTACGGCTCAGGGCCGCACCGATGACTCCTCCCAAACCGGAGGTGCTGCCCTCCAGCGCCTCCTGGGCCGCCTCATCGGGATCAGAAGGAAGCGCCAGGAGACGGGCGGCGTCCAGGAACCAGGTGCTCGCCTCTGCGGGGTGCCGGCCCCCGGATCGTGAGGGCCTGGGAACCAGACGCACCAGGTCGACCTCTCTGACCTGTCCGAGCGGGCC
>CAJZFF010000030.1 GCA_915069725.1 uncultured Actinomyces sp. | reverse complement strand
AGCTGGTAGACCCAGGCGGGTGGTGGGCTATCAGCCTGCAGCCACGCCGGCAGGAGCGTGCCCAGCAGGTGGCGGTAGCGGTCGATCCTTCCCCAGGGGCCGGGGGGCTGGGGGGCGTGGCGGACGACGGCCGGGCCGTCGTGGAGGCCCACCCGGTTGCCGGTGGCCATGATGTGGGCAATGAGCCCACTCAGGGCGGTGTGCTCGTCATCGGCCGCGGTCTGAGCGCCGACGGCGCTATCCCCGGCGTGGAGGGCCCCTGGTCCGCCCCAGTCCTGCAGGCCGTGACGGGGGATGGTGAGCACCGCTCCGCTGACGGTATCGGGGAAGATGTGGGGCTCGACGGTCAGGTCAGCGGTGCGGCTGCCGTGCTTGAAGCGCCACTGCAGCCGCTCGTCGCGGGCGCCGTCGGGGCGAATGGTCACGGTCGGGGTGAGGACGACCGCCTCGCCGGTGCCGCGCTGGGCCACTGAGGTGAGATAGCCCGGCTCGACCCGGTCTCCCGCCTGAAGGAGCAGGACCCGGGTCCCTGCGGCCAGGGGGCGCAGGACCTGGCCCAGTCCCGCCGGATCGGGGCAGCCGATGGGGACGATCCCGCCTTCGGGCGAGTCCTGGCCAAGAGAGTCGAGAGTGGCCTGCCCATCTGCGGAACCGATGATGATGACGTGCAAGGTCTCGGTGCTGCGGGCATTCATGAGGTGGGCATCTCCGTTTCGTGGGGCGGTCCCCAATGACTAATGGTGGACGTAGCCAGCACCTCCGCGTTGGAGATGTCCCAGGTGTGTCCGAAAGTCGTCCCTCGCCGTTGGACGAACCCGAATCGGGAGGCCGAATAGATACGGGCCCCGGCACGTGTGCAGTCATTGAGGAAACCGGTGTCCTCGCCGGTGGTCGTCTCGGGAAAAGTCACCTCGCGCGCCAGGTCCGCTCGAGCCACCAGGGTCGGCCCGGAGACGAAAGTCGTATAGCGGTGCTCCCAGTCGGCGAAGCGCAGCACCGTCAGGTCCGGGCCCGTCAGGTGCAGGTAGTGGGCGTGCTTGCCCACGACCTCAGCACGGGCGTAGTCGGCCGCCGCGAGGGACTCGAAGAGGTAGTGATCGCCGTAGAGGTCGTCGTCGTCCATCTTGGCGATGTAGTCGGCCTCGACCCGCGAGAGCATGAGGTTGTAGCAGCCACCCAAGGGAGTGCTGGTCTCGGCGGTGACCCAGTCGATCTCAAGGTCCAGCTCGCGGGCCCGGGCCCTGCTGCGGGCCGGGGCGGTGAAACCGTGGGTGAGGATGACCGGCGTCATCGTCACCTGCTTCTGACCGGCCAGGGTCTCAAGGACGTGGTCGATCTGCTCGGGCCGGATGGTGGACACCAGCGGTGCGATGGTGGGGTGGCGCGTGGCCCGCTCCCCCATGCCGACGGCTCGCAGCACGGTCTCCACGCGGTGGCTGTAGGTGTGCCGGCTCCAGATCTCCCGTTGCGCCAGATGCGTCATGTACTCCCCGAGGACCGGGTTGGTCACGAGCGCGCGCACGGTGTGCCCGGCCTGAGCGCGGTCGGTGACCTTGGCCAGGGCGCCTGCGGGCAGCAGGCGGTCGGTGGCCGGTGTCGGGGTGCTCACCACGGGAGTGCCGCAGGCCAGGACCTCGATGACGCGACGCGGAAGCATGGAGGGGCTATCCACCACGGAGCTGACGTTGAGGAAGACGGCGTAGGCGCGGTAGGCGCTGAGCATCTGGGTGTAGGTGAGGCTGCCGCGCACATGCGAGTCCCACGGAGGCGGGAACTGGTAGGTGTCGTCGCCGCCGAGGTACCGGGAGAAGATGTCCAGCCCGCGGGGCAGGCGTGCCGAGACGTCGTGGGCGCCGCCCAGAACGATCTCCATCTGCTCGCGCCGCTCGGGGTACTTGTGAGCGAAGTAGGTGCCGGCGAAGGCGACATCCCTCAGGGGCACGGGACGACCCTCCTCGTCCAGCAGGCGGATCGGGTTGTGGATCGCGGGCTGGGCGGCGAAGGGCAGGATGCCGATGCGGTCATGTCCCAGGTCACGCCGGTAGTGCTCCACCATCGCCTCATCGGTGGTGAAGACCCAGTCGAAGAGGCGGGCGGTCTCGATGGCCTCGTCGTAGTGGGCGGGATCCTCCTTGTTCCAGAAGACCGTCGGCACTCCTCGGTCCCGCAGTGCGGTGACCATGTCCCTCAGGTGGCCCGAGGGCCCCTGGGAGCCGATGACCTGGAAGCGCCAGGCGTCGTCGTTGCCGTGCCAGGCGGACTCCACGAAGAGCAGGTCGATGGGGCTCTGCTCAATCTGCTCGCGCCAGCCGGTGGGCGTCAAGGGCACGGAGCGCCACTCGTAGCGCAAGGCGAGCGCAGTGAACTCATCGGCGATCAGCCCGACGGTGACGTCGTGGCGAAGTCCGGTCTCCTGCGGTGAGGGCAGGGGCCAGTCCGGCAGGAGGGTCTGGTCCCGTCGCCCGGAGGCCCACCGGCGGGGACGGGCCCAGGCCGTCGCCCGACGACGGCGCAGGTGCTCACGCAGCCCCGTCAGCCCCGAGTGGCGCAGGTGCCACAGGGCTCGCCGCAGCTCGGGGGCCGTCCGAGGCGAGGTGCGGGTCTCCGACGAGCTCATGACTCCCCCCATGTCTCCTCCAGGGAGTCGAGCAGCTCGTCGAGCTGGTCGCCGTCGCGCTCGATGTTGAACACGTAGTCCCGGTTGGTGACTCCCAGGTCCCGGCCCTCGCAGTCCTTCCCCCTGCCGTCGGTGATCTCATCACCGTAGAACAGGTGCAGGCGGTGGCCGAGGGCCGAGCAGATGAGGTACTCGTTGGTGGCCAGGTAGGACTGGTTGATGAAGCCGATGACGTCGATCGGGCGGCGCGCGAACATGATGTTGTACAGGGCCGAGCCGATGTACCCGGCCACGACGTCGGCCTCGTAGAACATGCGGGCCTGCTCCACGATGGAGTGGCCCTCGGGCCGGATGATGGTGAAGCCCCGGCGGGCGAAGGACTCCTCGACCTGACTGCCGTTGAGGCACTCGCGCCACATGTCGGGTTTGCGGGAGATGAAGAGCCTGCGCTGGGGCTTGTCGTTGGGGGTTGACCGCTCCAGCAGGCCGTCACGCAGGCGGTGGCAGGTTGAGGCCAGAGCCGGGTCGGCGAATCGCCCGTTCTGCATGAGGGGCATGGCGCACACGAGGGTATCGACCTTCACCGGGGAGGTGATGACCTCGACCAGGTCGTCGTCGATGCCGTAGGCCTCCAGGAGGATGCGCTGGTAGGCAGGGGGACGGCCGCGGTCGGCCCTGCTGTTGGTGAGGATCCGGATGTCGGGATGCGTCGCCCGCGCCAGCTCCCAGGCGTAGAGCCTGGGAACGACCTCGGTCATGAAGTGGCCGAAGTGCCGGTTGTACTCGATGTCCAGGTAGAAGAAGGTTCCTTCACGCCTAGGAGCCGACTGCGTATCAACCGTGGGCGCGGCGTAGTAGTGGTTGAGTTCCTTCAGCGCCGTGCTGACCAGCCGCTTGGTCGTGGCCAGGCGGAAGGTGTTGGGCAGCAGGAGATGATCCTTGACAAGCACCTGGCGGGGGGCGACGCACACGTCCCGGTACTCCAGGACGGAGGTCTCGGGGATGCGGTTCTCGCGCGGAAGCCTCTTGGCGCACAGTCCCGGGTTGTTTGTGACGCCAATGACCTCCAGCGGGGTGACCCGCGCGGGGAGGGTCTCCAGCGACCGCCCCCAGGACTCGCCGTAGCGGGCGGACAGGATCGGCGGGGTCTCGGCGTATCGGAGCTTGACGAATCCGTCTCCTCGTTTACGCAGCACGACACCGCCGTCGAGGACGGTCAGTGCAGCCACCTGCTCGCCGTAGGCCCGTTCGTCCCCACTCAGCTCCCCCGCGGCTCCGTGCAGGCCGGCGAGACTGCGCGAGGCCCGGGTGATGAGCCCAGCGGTGTTGGGGCTCTCGCCCAGCGCCACACCATCGATGGCGACGTAGTACCCGCCGTCGCGGACAATGCCGATGAACAACTGGGCGGACGTGGCACGCATGCCCGGGCTGTGGGTGAGTGCGTCCATGAGGACGTCGAACCGGCCGTGAGTGGCCAGGGCCTGGTGCAGGTCGACCTGGTTCGTGAAGGCGACCACTCGGGCCAGACCGATGAGACCGGAGTACTCCGCTGGTTCCACCTCGGGGCACCCGTCCTGCTCGTCCTGCATGGTGCAGACGATCAGCTCGCGCGCTCCCAGCGCCGGCCCGAGCCAGTTGCTCAGGTGGGGCTGAGGGCGGTCCAGGAGCACGGCGACACGGGGCGCTGCTCCAGGCTCCTCCCCACGGGACAGCCCTTGGAGGACGAGCTGGAGGACCTCCTCCAGCTGCGCCGAGGGTTTGCCGGCCGGCATCGGGGTGCAGACCGCCCCCTGGGGAGCCGCTGTGGGCTGTGACCCGTGGGGGCCCGTCATGCGGGCGTCCCTCGCGAGGCCGCCCGCTTGCGCCGCCGCCTCTTGGAAGCCGTCTTCCCCTGGGGCTGCTGGTGGAGTGCCTCGGGGCCGAGCACTGCCGCCAGAGTGTCCCGCAGTGAGCGCGCGTTGTGCTCGGTGACGTCGAAGTCTCCGTGGGCGAGGCGGGGCTCGGCCAGTGCCGAGCGGATCGCCTGGGCGATGTCCTGGGGAGAGGTGCCGCTCAGAACCCCGTATCCGAGGTCGACCAGCTCCCGGTTGCCCGGAAGGTCGGAGGCCACGACTCCGGTTCCCAGTGTCATCGCCTCCAGCAGAGTGACCGGTTGCCCCTCGTGCAAGGACGGCAGGACGAACAGGTCGGCTCCCTCAAGGACCGGGAACGGGTTGTCCATCTGTCCCAGCAGCGCGACGTGCCCGGACAGGCCCAGGGAGTCGATCCTGGCCCGCAGCGTCGCCTCGAGCACCCCGGAGCCGACGATCGCCAGGCCGACGTTCAGTCCCTGAGCGCCGCCGCCCTCGGTGCCGTCCTGCTTGCGCAGAAGGGCGAGCGCCTCGATGAGAGCCGCCTGGTTCTTCTCCATCGACATCCGCCCCATGGTGGCAAGGACGATGTCGTGCCCGTTCTTCAGCGCGGTGAAGGCCTCGGGGGCCGGTGCCTGCACCCCAAGACGGACCCGCTCGACGTTAAGGAGATTGCGGGCAGAGAGCTGGTGCTGGGTGAGGTCGACGCCCAGGCCGGCCAGCCCGCTGCGGTTGTGGCGGGCCAGTCCCGGGCTGACGGCGACGACGGCGTCGACAGCGCTGTAGAGGGTGAAGACGCGCTTGAGGCCCGGGTACTTGTCCCGGCACTCGTTGTCCATCTGGTTGTGCTGGTAGCAGGAGGTGCGCGATCCGCGACGACCCCAGGCCGCGATGAGCGAGACCCAGGTCTCGGCGTAGCCGTCGTACTCGATGGCGGCGTCGGGCACGAAGTCGCCCAGGATGCGGCGCGTCTCGCGCTCGTAGTAAGCCCAGTAGCAGTCCCAGAAGCTCTGCGAGGTGAAGGCCTCGGGGTGCCGGGCGAAGTCGTTGACGCAGGCCCGTTCGTGGATGCGCCAGGGAGCGGCCCCGGGCTTGCAGATGACGTGGACGTGGCGGGGCAGGCGTCGGAAGATCTCCTGACGGTCCTCGTTGTTGCGCAGGACGGAGGGCTCAACGATGAGGTTGACCGAGTAGAGGTCCGGATCGAGCGCCTCCAGGAGGGCCAGGAGGGCGGAGGCGATCCCGTTGGGGATCATGGAGGCGTGGAACAGGAGGGTGCGGCGCCTGCGGGAATCGTCGCCGGACGCAGGCTCAAGGGCGTGGTCCCTGATGATGGCCCGCCGTCCGTGGTCGAGGTCGTCGTCGAAGAAGGCTCGGGCCAGGCGCGACGAGGCCTGTCCGTCCTCGTAGGGGCAGTACCGGTCGAGGGCCTTCTGGGGCGCGATCCCCTCCCCGGCCAGGGCACGCCCGATGGCTGAGGCCAGCTCAGCGCGGTCATAGCAGGCCAGCCCGGGGACCTCCTCGGGATCGAGGTACAGGCCCCGCTCGGCCCGGTACTCCTCGATGTCGTGCATGTAGAGCACGATGGGGCGCTTCTGAGGCAGGAAGTCGAAGAGGATCGAGGAGTAGTCAGTCACCAGGACGTCAACGGCGGCCAGCAGCTCATTGGTGTCGATGTCCTTGGGGACGACGCTCACCGGCAGATCGACGCCGGCCAGCAGCTTCTCGGACAGACGGTGGGCGCGGTAGACCACGAGCACGTCGTCACGGGAGGCCATGGCGGTCAGGTCGGCGACCAGGGCCTCACGGTCCAGCTCCCGCTTGCTGACCCCGCCGCGCCAGGTGGGGGCGAACAGGACCAGACGGCGCTCATCGTCCTCAGCCAGTCCCAGGCGACCTCGCAGCGCCGTGCGCTCCTGGGCGCTCATCGTCAGCGAGGTGTCCAGTCGGGGGGAGCCGGCGACGATGGTGCGGCCCCGGTAGACGTCGAGCAGATCATGGTCCTCGACCAGCGCCCATCGGGTGAGCTCATTGGGCGCCATGAGCGTGGTGCTCAGCTGGAAGTTGCGTTGCAGGTTCTCGTAGTCGAGCAGACCTCCCCGCATGGACCGCCCCAGAGTCTTGAAGGGGGTGCCGTGCCAGGTGTTGAGGTAGCGCTGCTCGCGGCGGCGCACGAAGTAGGGGGCGAAGGAGACGTTATTGACGAGGTACCCGGCGGTGGCGAGGTACTGCATGTACTCGGTGCTGTGCAGGGGGACGAAGACGACGTTGCGACGCCCCAGCAGATCCGCGGGGATGGCACCGAGGTCATTGACGGCCCACACGTGCAACAGGTGGGAGTACTCCGGCCGGTCCACCATCCACCGGAAGATGGCCAGGGGGTGACAGCCGATCGAGGCGCCGTGGTTGGACTCCCACAGCACCAGGTGGGGGCTGACGGGAAGGACCTCCAGGGCCTCGGCGTAGCGGATGTTGCGGGCGGCTGTCGCGGTGCGTCCATAGGCCCGCGGGTCCAGCCCGTCCTTGCAGCCGAACTCCTCGGCCTGCTCGAGGATCTCGCAGGCGAGCTCCACCTGCCCGGCGTCCTGGGCCAGCTGGGCCAGGACCAGGCGGTGGTTCCGGTCCCCCTTGAGAACCAGCGGGAGGATATGCCGGATGGACTGAGCGGCAGCCTGCGCTGCGGCGGGCGGGATCACCTCACCGGCGCCGGGATCACCCGCGGGGTTGTGGGAGCTGAGAGCCTCGTGAAGGCCGAGCATGACATCGCCGATGGTGGACTCGACCAGATCCTCCGGCCGCTGCCGAGGCGGGGGTGTGCTCTTCGCGCGGACCAGGTCGAGGAAGCCCGTGCTGGCCAGCTGCTTGGACACCGAAGCCAGCCCGCGCGGAGCCGGCCCCAGGTAGGCCCAGAAGGAGGCCAGCGCCTCGTCGTAGCGTCCCAGCCTTGCCAGGCAGACCCCACGGCGATAGTTCCACCAGCTGCGTGCGGGCTTCTTGAGCGTCCGCAGGGCCTCCTGGTACGAGCGCTCCGCGGTGGCGAGGTCGCCGACACGTTCCGAGGCGAGTCCCAACTTGTAAAGAGTGTTCCCGTTGCCGGTGTCCAGTGAGGCGGCCAGGGCGTACTGCCCTTGTGCCCGCTCGTGCTCGCGCAGACGGTCCAGGCAGTAGGCCAGCTCGTAGGCCCGCTCCACCCTCGACATCCCCTCGCCGGGGTAGATCTCGAAGAGCTCGGCCGCCAGCCTCCAGTCGCCCCGGGAGCACGCGAACTGGGCCGGCCCCTTGCTGCAGGCCTTTCCTCCGGCGGCCTTGCAGGCGGCGGCGAAGCTGGCGGCGGCGGAGGCCCGATCACCCTCACGGTGGGCGATGACCCCCTGCTCGAAGAGCTCCTGCGCGCTGAGCTCATCGATGTCGGCCAGGGCGTCCAGGGTGCACCTGGCCGGTCCGTTGAGCCCCAGGTGAAGCTGAGCCTGAAGGAGCTTGCGCAGCCAGGCGGCGTCGTTCTCGTGCTCCGGCAGTCCGGAGAGCAGAACCTCCAGGCGCTGCCACTGCGGGGTGCTCGCGGGCAGGCAGGCGAGCAGGTTCTCCGAGTAGCGCCGGTCCCGCACCCCCGAGGAGAGGGCTCGTGAGAAGAAGACGGAGGCCCCTTCTGGGTCATCCTGTCGCTTGAGGAGGCAGCCGGCACGGTAGAAGGCCTCTCCACAGGAGGGGTCGCGGTCGGCCACCTCGGTATAGGTTCTCAAGGCCGCCTCGAACCGTTCCTGACGCTCTGCGATGACCCCCAGCCGCAACCGGCTGGCCGTGTCGTGGCCGCTCTCAGAGAGCTTTTCATACAGACGCTTGGCCTCGGCCAGGTTACCGTCCTCGTACTCCCTGGCGGCGGCATAGCGCACCAGCCGGGTGGTGGCCGGCAGCTGCAGGCGGCCGGAAACAGCACGCCCCATTTTTCTGAGAACAGCATCCTTACTCATGATGGTCGCCCTTATTTCAGTATGAACATTACGCGTATTAAATCCTGCGCCATTTGACACAGCATGCAGCAAGCCTCGACCCGGACCTCCGCCCGGCCCTCGATACAGCCCGCACAGCGAGTCGCTACTCAGCGCACCACTCAGCCCAGGCGCATATCACTCTTGATCCGAGTCGTTGAGACCTCGGGAGTCCGCGGGAGGTAGACGACCTCACACAGACCCTTGAGCTGGTCGTCGAACTCGCCGTTCCAGTCGTCCCCCATGACGAAGACATCAATACCGTATTTGGCGATATCCTCGGTCTTCTGACCCCAGGTCAGCTCGGGCACCACGAGATCGACATACCGGATGGCCTCGAGCATCACCTTGCGCTCCTCGTAGGAGAAGTAGGCCTGCTTACCCTTTCCGGCATTGAACTCATCACTGGACAGCGCCACCATCAGGAAGTCCCCCAGCGCTCGCGCACGCTTCAGCAACGCAATATGACCATAGTGGAGCAGGTCATATGTGCCATAGGTAATCACGCGCTTCATGGGGTCACTTCCTGGTTGGACGTTCGAGGCTCGCCCTCAACAACACTCCGGACAAACCACCGTGAGTATTCCCCACCCCGAGAACCAATATCGAAGATGTCATAGAATCGATGCGATACCGATATGCCGCCGAAATACCCGATGTTCGCCGTCGAATATCACAGAGAGTTCCGCCTCACCTTTCTCTCCGCCTCACACTCTCGTCACAATTATTCTTTCCAGTTCTTTTGAGAGGCGGTGTTCATCCGCCCTTCCGGTCGCTTATCAACTCAGGAAACGGGCGATCCATCCCCGGATCCACGTGAGGTTGTCCAGGATCGGCGCGGGATCCACCTCCCGTGGGGAGCAGCGCCCCTCAGCGGCGTCGATATTGCCGAGGAGCCGCTGCAGGTGGGATGTGAGCTCATCGTGGTCGACGGCGACCGGCAGTCCCGAGCCTAGGGGCCAGTCACCGTACAGGCCCCTTTCGACATCTCGGTAGGAGGCCAGGTCGGGTGTATAGACCACTGCAGGTTTCCCGGTCAGAGCGAAGTCGAAGAAGATGCTCGAGTAGTCCGAGACCAGGATGTCGGCCGCCAGCATGAGCTCCTCGACACTCGGGTACCCACTGACATCGATCATCCCCGGGACGCATCCGCCCCGGTTCATGTGGTGGCTGCGCATGAGGACCACCGCATCGAGGAGCTCAGCCAGACGCGGCCCGTCCAGCTCCCCCACAGGCCCCGGCCCGTGCACGGTGGCGCAGCCGGCTGCACCCGTCGAGGGCCGCAGGCTCTCGCGCCAGGTCGGGGCGTAGAGAATGACCGGCTTTCCCGGAGCGATACCGAGCTCGTGGCGCGCCCGTCGCCGTACTTCAGCGCCTCCGAGCAGCCTCACGTTGCGGGGGTACTCCCCCACCCGAACCGGCCCGCGGTATCCCAGTGCCTGCTGAAGGCGCCGAGCGGCCTGCGGGCTCTGGGCGAGCAGCAGGTCCCACTGGGGGACCTGGCGGTCCATGAGTCGCCGGTATCTCAGGGTGACGGCTTTCGGCGCGTCGTGCAGCAGCTTCTTGATCGGAGTGCCGTGCCAGGTCTGGAGCAGGTGCTGGCCCTCACGCTTGGAGAACCAGGAGGGGAGGTGGTCGTTGGTGACGATGACACGTGAGGTGCGCAGCGCCTCCACCCACTGCGGGGATCCGACGACGACGGGGCGTGCGCCCGTCGGCACGCGAACCGTCCCGTCGACAACCGACCACCACAGGGGCGCCCCCACGCCGTGGGTCGCCAGATCCTCGCAGATGGCGGCCGGGTTGTCTCCCCCGCTGCGGCCACCGAAGGACTCCAGGAACACTCCCGGTCTCAGGGGGCCCGCCTCGCGCTCGATGAGGAGCCGGTGGCCCCGTCGTGAGCGTTCGCCAGGAGTCAGCGGGGGGATGACAGCGACGGCCACGGAGCCGTCCGTGCGGGTGAGGATTCTCGCGCGGCGCGCCGGGCGCTCGGCATCCGCCCCGGTGACATCGCCATCGGGTTCCGCCACGCAGCTAGTGGCCGCCGCGGCAATGGGGACCTCGGTGGCCGGACCGTCGATCCCCTCCCCGGCCAGGCAGGCCCCCTCGACCTTACGATCGGGCTCGTCCTGCGATACGGCACTCCAGCTCAGCGGGTAAGTCGCCAGCTCGACGCCGGGATCAGCCAGATCGATGCACGCCGACCAGCCATCACCAGGACCCAGGACGGCCGGCACCGTCATCGCCTGAGCCTCGGCGGCCCTGCCGCCCAGGACGATGTCCAGCCCATCC
>CAJZFF010000029.1 GCA_915069725.1 uncultured Actinomyces sp. | reverse complement strand
GCTGCATGGGGCGGTGGACGTGCATGGGGGAGACGATCGTGCCCACGCCCCGACGACGCTTGACCAGGCCGCGGTCCACCAGGTGCTGAAGGGCCTGACGTGCCGTGGGGCGGGAGACCTTCAGCCGCTTGGCCATCGAGAGCTCGTCCTCCAGACGGCTGCCGGCCGGCAGCGTGCCGTCAAGGATGAGTGCGGCCAAGGGCTCAGAAATTTGTGTGTGCAGCGGCGTCTTGGACTCGCGATCGATCGTGATGTCGAGGGCGAAAGGGGGTGTTGAATCGGGCATGAGATGAGCCTGTGTCAGACGTGATAATGCCTCGAGCATACGGATGCTGTGTGCTGATGTCACGCACTGTCGTCATCCTGCGGCCGCAGCTCGGGACGGTGAGCCCTCAAATGTTCTGACAAATGCTTGACCTGGAACGGTCCAGTGGGGCAGGCTTCGCAGTGACGCCCGACGCAGCCCTCCGTTCCGCAGGTCTGCAGGCCCCAAGGATGTGGAGACGCGATCACCGTGACGACAGCAACGACGGCAACGACCCAGGTGACTGAGGCGGTCGCGCCCGAGAGCTCGCCCGCGGGTGCCGGAGGCCCCGACCGGCTCGACGTGCTCACCATTGGGCGCTGCGGCATCGATATCTACCCCCTCCAGGTCGGCGTCGGGCTGGAGGACGTGGAGAGCTTCGGCAAGTTCCTGGGCGGGAGCCCCACCAACGTGGCGGTGGCCGCCGCCCGCTACGGGCACCGCTCCGCCGTCGTCACCGGCGTGGGCAACGACCCCTTCGGGCGCTTCGTGCACACCGAGATGCGCCGTCTGGGGGTCGACGACCGCCATGTCGTCACCAAGGCCGCCTACAACACCCCGGTCACCTTCTGCGAGATCTTCCCGCCGGATGACTTCCCCCTGTACTTCTACCGCGAGCCATCGGCCCCCGATCTGGAGCTGACCTGGGACGATCTGCCGCTGGAGTCCATCCGCGACGCCTCCATCTTCTGGATCTCGGTGACCGGGCTGAGCAAGGAGCCCTCGCGCTCGGCCCACCACGCGGCCCTGGGCACCCGCGACCGGCGGCGCTTCACGATCGCCGACCTCGACTACCGCCCCATGTTCTGGAAGGACAAGGAGACGGCCCACCGGGAGGTCTCCCGGATCCTTCCCAAGGTCACCGTCGCCATCGGCAACCGGGAGGAGTGCGAGGTCGCCGTCGGCGAGCGCGACCCCGAGCGGGCGGCCGACGCCCTCTTGGAGGCCGGCGTCGAGCTGGCCATCGTCAAGCAGGGCCTGGAGGGGACACTGGCCAAGACCCGCACCGAGCGGGTGGAGATGCCCGTGACCTCGGTGGAGACGAAGAACGGCCTGGGGGCCGGCGACGCCTTCGGAGGGGCCATCTGCCACGGGCTGCTCTCGGGCTGGTCCCTGGAGAAGACCATCTTCGCCGCCTCCACCGCAGGAGCGATCGTCTCCTCGCGCCTGGAGTGCTCCACCGCCATGCCCACCGAGCCCGAGCTGCTCGCGCTCATGCGCGCCCGCCGCGACGAGGTCGCCCCGGGGCTGACGGACCTGTGAGGAGTCCCCGATGAACGCATCACCCGCGCCTGCCGCCTCCGCCTTGAGGTCGCGGCCGCTGACCGACGCCGTTACCGAGATCCGGGCCACCGACCCCGGCCGCATCGGCCGGGCCCTGGCCCAGCGCCCCCGCGCCGAACTGGCCAGGGCCGGGCGCCTCATGGTCATCGCCTGCGACCACCCGGCCCGCGGGGCCCTGGGAGCCGGCGAGCGGCCCCTGGCGATGGCCGACCGTGAGGACCTCCTCCAGCGCTGCATGACGGCCCTGTCCCGCCCCGGCGTCAACGGGTTCCTGGGAACCGCCGAGATCATTGAGGACCTGACCCTCCTGGGCGCCCTGGACGGCAAGCTCGTGTGGGGCTCGATGAACCGGATCGGCCTCCAGGGGGCCTCCTTCGAGATGGACGACCGCTTCGGCGCCTACGACGCCGACGGCATCGAGGCCTCCCACCTCGACGGCGGCAAGATGCTTACCCGCATCAACGGCGCCGACCCCGCCAGCGCCGCGACCCTCGAGGCCAGCGCCAAGGCCATCGACTCCCTGTCCGAGCGCGGCCTGAACGCCATGATCGAGCCCTTCATCTCGCGGTGGGAGGACGGCCGGATCGTCAACGACCTCAGCGAGGAGGCCGTCATCCGCTCGATCTGCATCGCCCAGGCGCTGGGACGCAGCTCGGCGCACACCTGGCTCAAGCTGCCCTGCGTCAGCGATCCAGACTCGATGCGACGTGTCATGGCCTCCACCTCCCTGCCCAGCCTCATCCTGGGCGGCGAGGTCTCCACCGACCCCGAGGCCACCCGCGCCTCCTGGGCGGCGGCCCTGGAGCTGCCCAATGTCAGAGGGCTGGTCGTGGGCCGCTCCCTGCTCTACCCGGGCAATGACGACGTCGAGGCCGCCGTCGACGCCGCCGTCGCCCTGCTATGAGCACCTGACACGTCCCGCCACCGGACCCACCGCCCCGGTCCGTACCGCAACCGCCGCAACCACCGTCAATCGGCCCCGGCCGGGCCACCCCATACGAGACAATCCCCACGAGTACCCCCAGGAGCTGAAGGAGCACCACCATGGGCCACACCGACCGCACCGCCCAGCCTGAGACGTCGAGTCAGTCCCGCTACGTCATCCGCGCCGGCGAGCTCGCCCACGACAGCTACGAGCTGGACCTCACCCCTGAGCGGGCCGGCTGGGAGTGGTCCTCCCTGCGCGTGGTGGCGCTCGCCCCCGGTGTGAGCCTGACCGTGCCCGCAGGTGAGCACGAGTACCTCGTCCTGCCCCTGTCGGGGGGCTGCACCGTCCAGGCCGGCGGCGAGAGCCTCGAGGTGGCCGGGCGCGAGTCGGTCTTCACCGACATCACCGACTACGTCTACGTCCCCCGCCGCACCGAGGTGACCCTCACCAGTGCCGGTGGCGCCCGCATCGCCCTGCCCGGCTCCAAGGCGACCACCGACAAGCCGCTGCGCTACTGCCCGCGCTCCGAGGTCGGCACCGGCCTGCGCGGCGCCGGTCCCTCCTCTCGTCAGGTCAACAACTACGCCCTGGGCAACGACGTCGAGACCTCCCACCTGCTGGCCTGCGAGGTCCTGACCCCCGGAGGCAACTGGTCCTCCTACCCGCCCCACAAGCACGACGAGCACACCGAGGTCGAGCGGGTCCTGGAGGAGATCTACTACTACCAGCTCCGCGCCGGAGAGGGCGATGCAGAGGGCTTCGCGCTTCAGCGCATCTACCCCTCGCCCGGCCATGACATCGACGTGTGCACCGAGGTGCGCGGCGGCGACGTCGTCGTCATGCCCTACGGCTACCACGGTCCCTCCGTGGCCGCCCCCGGCTACGACCTCTACTACCTCAACGTCATGGCCGGCCCCGCCGAGGACTCCGTGTGGCTCATGACCGACGACCCCCACCACACCTGGGTGCGTCAGACCTGGGAGGGCCAGGAGGTCGACCCGCGCCTGCCCATGACCCCCATGAACGACTAGCGATCCGCCTTTCGACCGCCCCACCACCTGAGAAGAGCAGAGAAGAACCACGATGAGCAACGAAGCCTACGCCGGCACGATCCGTCTGACGGTCGCCCAGGCCACCATCCGTTTCCTGTCCAACCAGTACTCCGAGCGCGACGGCGTCGAGCAGCGCCTCATCGCCGGGGCCTTCGGCATCTTCGGTCACGGCAACGTGGCCGGCATCGGCCAGGCCCTCCTGCAGAACGAGATCGCCCGCGCCGACGGCGAGCAGGAGATGCCCTACATCATGCCCCGCAACGAGCAGGGGCAGGTGCACGCGGCCGCCGCCTTCGCCAAGACCACCAACCGCCTCCAGACCTACATGTGCACGGCCTCCATCGGCCCGGGCTCCCTCAACATGGTCACCGGGGCCGCCCTGGCCACCACCAACCGTCTGCCGGTGCTGCTCTTCCCCTCCGACCAGTTCGCCACCCGCGTCCCCGACCCCGTGCTCCAGCAGCTGGAGGACCCCACCAGCCTGGATGTCAGCGTCAATGACGCCTTCCGCCCCGTCTCGCGCTTCTTCGACCGCATCAACCGGCCCGAGCAGCTCATCCCCTCACTGCTCAACGCCATGCGCGTGCTCACCGACCCCGCCGAGACCGGCGCGGTCACCATCGCCATGCCCCAGGACGTCCAGGCCGAGGTCTTCGACTGGCCCGTGGAGCTGTTCCGCAAGCGCGTGTGGCACGTGCGCCGCCCGGTACCCGAGCCCGCCGCCCTGGAGCGCGCCGTCGCCCTCATCAAGGCCGCCAAGCGCCCCCTCATCATCGCCGGCGGCGGCACCATCTACGCCGGAGCCAGCGAGGAGCTGCGCGCCCTGGCCACCGCCACCGGCATCCCGGTGGGCGACACCCAGGCCGGCAAGGGCGCCATCAACTTCGACCACCCCAGCGCCGTGGGCGGCGTGGGCTCCACCGGCTGCGACTCCGGCAACCACATCGCCGACAAGGCCGACCTCATCATCGGCGTGGGCACCCGCTACTCCGACTTCACCACGGCCTCCAAGACCCAGTTCAAGAACCCCGACGTGAAGTTCGTGAACATCAACGTCACCCCCTTCGACGCCGCCAAGGAGAGCGCCGAGATGGTGGTGGCCGACGCCCGCGAGGCGCTGGCCGCCCTGACAGAGGCGCTCGCGGACTACCACGTCGAGGCGGCCTACTCCGAGGAGATCACCGCGGAGAAGGAGGCCTGGCTCAAGGCCACCGAGCGCTGCTACCACCTGGACCACGGGCCCCTGCCCGCCCAGACCGAGGTCTTCGGCGCCCTCAACGAGCTCATGGGGGAGGAGGACGTGGTCATCAACGCCGCCGGCTCCATGCCCGGCGACCTCCAGGCCCTGTGGCAGGCCCGCAGCCCGCTGCAGTACCACGTGGAGTACGCCTTCTCCTGCATGGGCTACGAGGTGCCCGCCGCCATGGGCGTCAAGCTCGCCCGCCCCGAGGCCGAGGTGGTCTCCATCGTGGGTGACGGCACCTACCAGATGCTCCCCATGGAGCTGGCCACCGTGGTCCAGGAGAACATCAAGGTCATCTACGTCCTGCTGCAGAACTACGGCTTCTGCTCCATCGGCGCCCTGTCGGAGTCCCGCGGCTCCCAGCGCTTCGGCACCAAGTACCGCCAGCGCGGCGAGGGCAGCCACCTGGCCGACGAGCAGATCATCGACGGTGTCGACATCGCCGCCAACGCCCGCTCCTGGGGCCTGGACGTCCTCGAGGTCCACACCATCGCGGAGTTCAAGGAGGCCTACCGCAAGGCCGAGGCCTCCGACCGTCCCACGATGATCCACATCGAGACCGATCTCTACGGCCCCAACCCGCCCGGCTCGAGCTGGTGGGACGTGCCGGTCTCGGGGGTCTCCGAACTGGAGTCCACGCAGCGCGCCTACGAGGAGTACTTGCGTGATCGCAAGCCTCAGCGTCACTACCTGTAAGACCACTACCTGAAGGGATCGCAGGTAGGACGCGGATGACGGCGCGCCTCTGCGCCGGCCGCGACGGCGGGGGCCCACGGCGGATAGTGCCGTGGACCCCCGCCGTGGGCGTACTCCCTCCCGGGGAGGGGGTCCCTCGACCGTCGCGTCGGTGGGCCTCTCAGATCACGATGTGGTCAACGCCCCGATTATGTTCTGACAAAACGACGCCATTCGCCGTCTAGGACGTTAGGCTGGGGGCACATGCAAGGCGCTGGGCGCCCGGCCGGTCCGCCAGTGAGACCTTGGTCTGAGTCCGGCCCTACCCACCCCATAGGCGGGGTGGATCCGCGAAACCGACAATCAGGAGTCGATAACGATGAGAACCATTGCGCACTGGGTTGACGGACAGTACTACGAGGGAAACCCGACCGGGCGCTTCGCCGTCGAGAACCCGGGAACCGGTGAGGTCGAGGCCGAGCTGCTCCAGGCCTCCGACGCCGACCTCGATCACACTGTCGAGGTGGCCCGCCGCGCCCAGAAGGAGTGGGCGAAGGTCTCGCTGGCCAAGCGCACCGCCATCATGTTCCGCATGCGCCAGCTGGTCCTGGACCACCAGGACGAGATGGCCAAGATGATCGTGGCCGAGCACGGCAAGAACTACTCCGACGCCGTCGGCGAGATCCAGCGAGGGCGTGAGACCCTCGACTTCGCGACCGCCATCAACCTGGCCCTCAAGGGCGAGCACTCCTTCGACATCTCCACCGGCGTGGACATCCACACCCTGCGTCAGCCGGTCGGCGTCGTCGCCGGCATCTGCCCCTTCAACTTCCCGGCCATGGTGCCCATGTGGATGCACCCCATCGCCATCGCCACCGGCAACGCCTTCGTCCTCAAGCCGGCCTCGGCCACCCCCTCGGCGGCCCTGCTGACGGCCGAGCTCTACAAGGAGGCCGGTCTGCCCGACGGCGTCTTCAACGTCGTCTCCGGCAACCGCACCATGGTCTCCAAGGTCCTCGAGCACCCCGGCATCGACGCGATCTCCTTCGTGGGCTCCACCCCGGTGGCCCACATCGTTCAGAACGCCGGCGTCACCCACGGCAAGCGCGTCCAGGCCCTGGGCGGGGCGAACAACCACGCCATCGTCATGCCCGACTCCGACCTGGACTTCGCCGCCCAGCACATCTCCGCCGCCGCCTTCGGGGCCGCCGGCGAGCGCTGCATGGCCCTGCCCGTCGTCGTGGCCGTGGGTGGCTGCGGACCGGACCTGGCCCGTCGCGTCAAGGCCCACGCCGAGAAGATCAAGGTCGGCTACGGCATGGATGAGGGCGTCGAGATGGGCCCGGTCATCGACGCCAAGTCCAAGGAGTTCATCACCGGTCTCATCGACGACGCCGAGGCCAAGGGCGCCGAGGTCGTCCTCGACGGCCGCCCCCTGGTTATCCCCGGACACGAGAAGGGCCACTTCCTCGGCCCGACCATCGTCGACAACGTCCCCCTGGAGTCCTCGCTCTACAGCGAGGAGGTCTTCGGGCCGGTGCTCGCGATCGTCCACGCCGACACCTACGAGGAGGCCATCAAGCAGGTCAACTCCTCGCCCTTCGGCAACGGCGCGGCCATCTTCACCAACGACGGCGGCGTGGCCCGTCGCTTCGAGCTCGACGTCGAGGCCGGCATGGTGGGCATCAACGTGCCGATCCCGACACCGGTGGCCTACTACTCCTTCGGCGGCTGGAAGGAGTCGCTCCTGGGCGACACCCACATCCACGGCCCCGAGGGCGTGCGGTTCTACACCCGCGCCAAGGCGGTCACCACCCGCTGGCCCTCGGAGAAGACCTACGCCGCGACCATGTCCTTCCAGCGCGAGGAGTAAGCGCGGCCGCTCCGCCACCCATCGTCGCGGACGCACCATAGGCCTCAAAGACTGATCCTGCAGGATGAGTCCGCGAGCCCTGCGGTGCGTCCGCGTGCTCGTGTTGGGGACTGCGATTCGTGCTGGGGACGTACTTTCATGCAGGACGGCGACAACCTGACCGCAGTCATCCTGGACAAAACGCAGTCGTCATGCGGAAGGTACGTCCCCAATCGGAGTCGGCGCAGTGCGTCCTGGGGGCGGAAGGAGGAGGGCTCCGAGGCTCCGGCGAGTGGTGGGGGCGCCAAAGATCAGACGTCTTTGTTAGTACAAAGTCCTAGATTCTTGGTCGGCGGGAGAGTACAGTGGATGTCACATCCGAAACGATTCGGAGAACGCCTCACGAAGGAGACAACGATGTCCAAAGCCGTCAACACCAACGACCCCAAGTACTCCAAGCTCACCATCGGTGTCTGCCCCGACCAGTGGGGCGTCTGGTTCCCCGAGGACCCCAGGCAGATGGACCCCCGTCAGGCCTGGGAGGAGATGGCCGAGGCCGGTTTCGAGGTCATCGAGACCGGCCCCTTCGGCTACTTCCCGACCGACCCCAAGGAGCTCCAGAAGTGGTGCGACGAGTTCGGCATGAGGGTGGTGGCCGGTACCGGCTGGGGCGTCCTGCACAAGCAGGAGGCCTGGGAGACCACCCTCAAGACCTTCCGCGCCATCGCCGAGACCCACGCCGCCGTCGGCGCCGAGTACATCGTCCACCTGCCCCCGCTCTACCGCGACGACAAGACCTGGGAGTGGACCGACGACCGCGTCCTGTCCGACGACGCCTGGAAGCTCTACGTCGAGCATGCCAACGCCCTGGGGCAGATGCTCCTGGACGAGTACGGCCTCAAGATGGTCCTCCACCCCCACGGCGACTCCCACATCGAGACCCCCGAGGAGATCGCCCGCATCTTCGACGCCACCGACCCCACCTACGTCAACCTGTGCCTGGACTCCGGGCACGTCGTCTACGGAGGCGGCGACCCCGTCGAGCTGTGCCGGAAGTACCCCGAGCGCATCACCTACGTCCACATCAAGGCCTTCGACGAGGGCATCACCCGAGAGGCCCATGAGAAGGACTGGCCCTTCGGTGAGGCCGTCACCAAGGGCGCCTCGGTCTGCCCGCCCGCCGGCCTGCCCGAGATGCACGAGTTCGTCGACGCCCTGGCGGCCCTGGACAAGCCGATCTACGCGATCTGCGAGCAGGACTGCTACCCCTGCGACCCCTCCTTCCCCAAGCAGAATGCCATCAACATGCGCAAGTACTTGGCCGAGTGCGGCCTGGGACTGGCCTGAGACGCTTCAGTCGTCCGGTATGCCACTGATTCATCACTGACTCACCACTGACACCACCTCAACGAGGAGACAGATCATGACTGTACGCATCGGACTCATCGGCGCCGGCGGCATGGGCCGCGCCCACCTGGCCCGCATCGCGGGCGTCCTGTCCGGCGGCGAGATCGTCGCCGTGGCCGACATCAACCACGAGGCCGCGGCCTCGGCCGCGCAGCCCTACGGCGCGAAGGCCTACGACAGCGCCGACGATCTCATCAACGACCCGGACGTCGACGCCGTCCTCATCGCCACCTTCGGCAAGGTCCACGCCCCGGACGTCATCAAGGCCATCGAGGCCGGCAAGTACGTCCTGTGCGAGAAGCCCCTGGCCACCACCGCCGAGGACTGCATCGCCATCATGGAGGCCGAGCAGAAGGCCGGCAAGAAGCTCGTCACCGTGGGCTTCATGCGCCGCTTCGACGCCGCCTACAACGAGATGAAGAAGGTCCTCGACGACGGCGAGAACGGCCAGGCCCTCCTGGTCCACAACCGTCACCGCAACCCCACCGTGCCGGAGTCCTACACCTCGCGCATGGCCATCGACGACACGGCGATCCACGAGATCGACACGATGCGCTGGCTCCTGGGTGAGGAGATCGTCAAGGTGCGCGTCGAGCGCCCCAAGTCGACCACTCACCGCTTCGACCACCTCATCGACCCGGTCGTCGTCGTGATGTACACCGAGTCCGGCGTGCGCATCGATGACGAGGTCAACGTCAACCTGCAGTACGCCTACTCCATCGAGTGCGAGCTCGTGCTGGAGACCGCCGCGGTGAGGCTGGGCGACCAGGAGCGGATCCACATCCGCGACATCCACGGCAACCGCAACGCCATGTGCCAGTCGCACATCGACCGCTTCGAGGACGCCTTCAACCGCGAGGTGCAGGAGTGGATCAACGCCGTGGCCCGCGACGAGCACACCGGCTCGACCTCCTGGGACGGCTACGCGGCCACCTCCGTGGTCGACGCGGCGGTCGCGTCACTGGAGGATGAGTCCTCGCCGATGGTCGACGTCACGCTCATCGACAAGCCCGCCTTCTACGCCTGAAGCCTCCCGTCATCGTCCTCGCCGATACGGCCGCCTGCCGGAGCGTTCGCGATTGCTGCGTGTTCGCGGGCGCACCAGGGTCGCCCTCGGCAGGACGGTGACGGGTCCCGCCCGCCGTGTTCCCCGGGTTGTGACCGGCTCTTTCCGGCTTCCGGTGGGCGCGGCCGGCGAGGCGGAACATGGGCGGGCGAGCCCGGGTCGGCACGGCGTGACCAACGTCGCGCGTTTCTGCATGGAGTGCAACTCTGCACTGAGTGCATGATGTGGTCGTGTCTTCGATCGATCTACGCAGCGTCCACACGCGCCGCACCCGCGCCGCCATCCGGGCGGCCGCGCTCACCCTGACCCGCGACCGCGGCTACGCCGCCATGACGATTGACGACGTCGCCGCACTCGCCGGGGTCTCCCGCCGGACCGTCTTCAACCACTTCTCCTCCAAGGCCGATCTCCTCGTCGTCGGTATGGAGCCCCCCGAACCCGCGTCGATCGAGGCTTTCGTATCCGGCGACGGTACCCTGCTGGAGGATCTTGGAGACCTCCTGGTCGCCGGCGCCGAGTCGGTCGAGTCGGAACGCGGATGGCTCCTGTCCTTCCCCGAGGTCGTCCGCGACAATCCCGAGGTGGGGCGCGCCATTCATTTCGACCTGGAGCACGTGAAGGGCAGGGTCACTCAGGACTCCTTTCCGGGCAAGTACCTGCTTCTGGCCATCGGTTACAGCTCATGCCCCGATATCTGCCCGACCACGCTGTTCGAGTTCGGCGAGGTGATGCAGGCGCTGAAGAACCCGGACGCCATCGTGCCGGTGTTCGTGACGATCGACCCGGTCAATGACAGTCCCGAGCGGCTGGATCAGTACGTGCGCTTCTTCGATGAGCGCATCGTGGGCCTGACGGGCACCATGAAGAACATCCGGGCGCTCTCCGACATTCTGGGCGCAACGTTCGGCTACCGGCTGGACGGCAAGAAGCTGGAGAACCCGGAACCTGGCGTGCCGTATTCTGTGTACCACAGCGCGCTGATCTACCTGATTGGCCCTGACCGGAAGCTGGTGGATGTCTTTGACTACCAGGTGGGGCC
>CAJZFF010000028.1 GCA_915069725.1 uncultured Actinomyces sp. | reverse complement strand
AGGCGATCCGCATCCGCGACGCGGTCGTCCCCCACGAGATCCTCTTCGTCCTGGACGCCATGGTCGGTCAGGACGCCGTCAACACCTCGGTCGCCTTCCGCGACGGCGTCGGCTTCACCGGCGTGGTCCTCTCCAAGCTCGACGGCGACGCGCGCGGCGGTGCGGCCCTGTCCGTGCGCGGCGTCACCGGCGCCCCGGTCCTGTTCTCCTCCACCGGTGAGGGCCTGACCGACTTCGAGCGCTTCCACGCCGACCGCATGGCCTCGCGCATCCTGGACATGGGTGACCTGCTCACCCTCATCGAGCAGGCCGAGCGGACCCTGGACCGCCAGGAGGCCGAGGACGCCGCCGCCAAGCTCGCCAAGGGCACCTTCACCCTCGACGACTTCCTGGGCCAGCTGCGCCAGATCCGCAAGATGGGCTCCATGAAGAAGCTCCTGGGCATGATGCCCGGCATGGGGCAGATGCGTGAGGCCCTGGACAACTTCGACGAGCGCGAGGTTGACCGCATCGAGGCGATCGTGTGCTCCATGACGCCTGCCGAGCGCAAGGACCTGTCCATCCTCAACGGCTCTCGCCGCAGCCGTATCGCCAAGGGCTCGGGGACCACGGTCCAGGCCGTCAACGAGCTTGTGGACCGCTTCGAGCAGGCCAAGAAGATGATGGAGGCCATGGCCTCCGGCGGCATGGGCGGACTCGGTGAGGGCGGTCCTATGCCCGGCATGGGGTCGCTGCCCGGCATGGGCAAGCACTCCAAGGCCCGCCAGGCCCCCAAGGCCAAGCGCGGTAAGGGCGGCAAGAAGGGGCGCAGCGGCAACCCCGCCAAGGCCGCCCGTCAGGCCAAGGAGGCCGCGGCCGCCAAGCAGGCCAAGATCGAGGCGGGGCAGAGCACCGCGCCCGCAGCCGGCTCCTCCTTCGGGCTCGGGGGCGGCCAGGGCGATGCCTCCGGCTACGGGATCATGCCTCAGGGCCAGCCCCAGGCCCAGGCCGGCGCACAGCCCTCGGGCGACGACGTCGCCGACGCCATGAGCGCCCTGCCCGAGGACCTGCGCCGCCACCTCGGGCTGTAGAAGCGACTGGAGAAGCCAGGCCCGCTCACAACCAGCCGTTGGTCTCGGCGGTGCGGGCCGCCTCGGTGCGGTTGCGGGCGTGGGTCTTGGCGATCGCCGAGGACAGGTAGTTGCGCACCGTGCCCTCGCCCAGGCTCAGCCGCGTGGCGATCTCTCGGGCGTCCGCGCCCGTGGCCGCCGCCAGCAGAACCTCCTTCTCCCGCTCGGTGAGAGGGTTCGGCCCGAGCAGTACCGACTCCTGGGCGAGCTCGGGGTCGATGACCCGCAGGCCCGCATGAACCTTGCGGATAGCCTCGGCCAACGCCTCAGGCGGGGTGTCCTTGACGATGAAGCCCGCTGCCCCCGCCTCCATGCCCCGTGAGAGATAGCCCGGGCGACCGAAGGTCGTCACGATGAGGCACCGGCACGGCAAATCCGAGCCGACGACCTCGGCGGTCGCCGCCAGCCCGTCGCGCCCCGGCATGTCGATATCCACCAGGGCCACGTCCACGGCGTGCTCGCGCACGGTGGGGAGGACCTCGTCGCCCCGCCCCACCTGGGCCACCACCTCCAGATCGCTTTCCAGCCCCAGAAGCGTCGCCAGCGCTCCACGTACGAGGGCCTGGTCGTCGGCGATGAGTACGCGGATCGGGCTCACGGCAGCCTCACCTCCAGTCTGGTCCCGCCGGTCGTCACGCCAGCGGAGTCTGTCATGCCGGCGCCGGATGAGTCAGTGCGACCGGTGAGCGGACTGGTCATGGTGAGCGAACCGCCCTCCTGCTCACAGCGGGAGCGCAGGCCCGCCAACCCGTTGCCGGGCTGGTCACCGGCCAGGCCGACACCGTCGTCGCTCACCCGCAGCAGCCCCGGCTCCAGATGTACCGTCACAGTGGCCGCCTGCGCGTGCCGGACGACGTTCGTGGTGGCCTCACGCAGGGCCCAGGCCATGAGGGCACGCTGACGCTCAGGAATGTCCTGGGCGCTGCCGGTCATATCCAGACGGATCCGGGCCGCGCTCAAGGCGGTACGCGTGGCCTCCATCTGGCTGTCCAGGTCCGGGGACCGCAGGCGTGTCACCGTGGAGCGCACGTCGGCAAGGGCTCCACGGGCCAGGGTGATGACCTCGTCGAGCTCCCGGGAGGCGGCGGCCGGGTCACGCTCGATGAGCCGGCGGGCGACCTCGGCCTTGAGAGTGAGCACCGTCAAGGAGTGCCCCAGGATATCGTGGACGTCGCGCCCGAGCGCCTCTCGCTGGGAGACGAGGGCGAGCTCGCGCTCAGCGGCTGTTCTGCGCTCCTGAAGCTCCACCGCGATGCGGGCGATGATGATGGGAATCTCGGTGAGCGATATGCCCAGTACCTGCCAGTGCGACTCCGGATGCGTGTTCCATAACAGCGAGGTGGCAACCAGAAGACCCGTCGCCATGACGACGGTGGGGATGCCCCGGCGCAACGTCGTGGAGAACAGGATCAATGAGCAGAAGAAGGGGAAGAAGCAGACCGCCCACCATCCCAGTGCCGGCAGCGTCAGTACGGTGAAGAAGCCCTGGACCGCGAGCTCTCTGAGAAGGACTCGAGTCGGGAGGTCAGTAGAAGGGACGCTGACCCTCGATGCACGGTCGTCCGGCGTCGAGAACGCCCAGACGTAGCCGGCGATGAACCCCAGCACCCCGGTGAGGCCCAGCAGGCGCTGCCACCAGGTGAAGGAACCGAGGAGAAGCTGGATGATGGGAAGGGCCAGGAACAGCACCCATACTGTGGCGTCCCAGACGATATGACGGCGATAGCGGTGCCAGGGGCGGGAACGGGGCCGCCCTGCCCCAGACGATGATGCCTTCAGGTCGGCTGAGTCATGCAGCGGCTGCGGCATGGTCATCTCCGGTCTCATCGGCGCCTGGTCGCCCGACGTCGGGCCCCGATCACCAGCAGCCCGAAGATGAGTGTCCACACCACCAGATTAGCCAACGGCATCCACAACGGGTCCTGAACACCCGCTTGCCGATCCGGCACGTAGGCCCACCCCTCGCCCAGCGGCCACCGGGCCAGCGCCGTCGCTCCGTACATCGGCGTGAAGCGACTGATCGTCAACAGTGTGTGGCTCAGGGGCATGAAGGCGTTGCCGATGAAGGCGAACAAGGAGACCACGGAGGTCGCGATACCGATCGATGCCGAGGACGGTAACCACATCCCGGCGGCCAGCCCCCACAGGACGAAGGGCAGGACCCCGATCAGACAGATGAGGGGACTGACGACCCAGACCCAGCCCTCCATCTGCGAATCCGTCAGTGCCCCGGCGGTGAGCACGACGACGACGGGAAGAGCCGCCGTTCCCACCGCGGTTCCGGTCTTGACCACCAGGTAGCCGCGCAGGCCCCGGGAGGTAACCGCCATCTGCCGGCCCCAGCCCGCCGACTGCTCGACGGCGGCCGCCGCCGAGGCGCTCGTGGCACCCAGACAGGCACTGAAGGAGGCCATCGCAAGCATCACCGAGGCCGAGACATTGCCGTGAGCGTGCGGGCCGTAGTCCCCGGCCGACGCGTTCAACCGGCCGAAGACGAGGTACATCGCCACAGGGAAGGTGATGACGAAGAAGAGGTTGGCAGGCTCGCGCAGACTCCGGTAGAGGTCGAGCAGGAGGTAGGTCAGGATGGGGCGTGCGGGCCTGAGCCCACCCGAACGGTGCGACTGGCCGCCGGGGCTGCCGGCAGAGGGACTCACGGGGGAGGTGGGGAGATCAGAGCTTGCCCGGGGTATCGCGGTCATGATGTGGCCTCAATGCAGGTGGTGATGGTGGTCAGGTTGAAGGGTGGGGCTCAGGCCTCTACGGGGCTGTCTCATCAGAGTCGTCGGAGGTCAGCGCGGTGAAGACCTCGTTGAGGCTTGCGGCGCCGATCCCCAGGTGCTCGGCGGGGGTGGCGCTCAGCAGCCAGCGGGCGACGGCGTCGGAGTCCGTCGTGCGCAGCTCCACGTGCTCACCGTGGACGACCGCGTGCCCGATGCTGCCGGCCGCGGGACAGTCGGCCAGGTACTGCCCCAGTGACTCCTCGGAGAGCCCGGGCCAGGTGGCGGTGACCAGGGCGCCATCGCCCAGGGCTCGGATCTCATCGACGCTGCCGTCGGCGACCAGGCGGCCGTGGGCGATGATGACGATGCGGTCGGCGAAGGAGGCCGCCTCCTCCAGGTAGTGGGTGGCGAACAGGACGGTGCGGCCGCGGCGGGTCTGGGTGCGCATCGTCTCCCAGAAGGCGATCCGGGCACTGACGTCCATGCCGGCGGTGGGCTCGTCCATCACGAGGAGGTCGGGGTCCGGCAGCAGAGCAAGGGCCAGGCGCAGGCGCTGGCGCTCGCCTCCCGAGCAGCGGCTCACTTTGCGGGTGAGGAGCTTTCCAAGACTCGCCTGGTCGACGACGTCGTCGAGCCTGGAAGCGTGCGAGATGCTGTCACAGTGCCGGGGTCCCATCGAGGCCACGACCCGCAGGGTCTCCCCGACGGTGAAGTCGTCCAGAAGACCGCCGTCCTGGAAGATGACACCAACGCGACCTGCCTGGACTGCATGGTCGGGGGAGGTTCCCAGAAGCTCGATCGTCCCGGCATCGGGCCGGGCCAGCCCCAGGACCATGTCGAGGGTGGTGGACTTGCCTGCGCCATTGGGTCCCAGGAAGGCGACCACCTCTCCGGTCCGGATGGCCAGGTCGAGGTCGTCGACGGCGACGAGGCTGCCGAATGCCTTGCGCAGGCCACGGGCGTTAATCGCGGGGGCTGGAGCCGTGCGCCCGACCTGAGAACAGGACCCCGGGGAGTCAGTGGTGGCGGCTGCGGTGGTTCGGATCATGGCCCCAGGCTCGCGCCGCCCTACGGCTCCCGGTACTGAGCGCTGTCACCGAAGCTGCATGACAGGTGTCATATGACAGGGGTGCTGCCGTGGTGCACTGGAACGCCCCGAGCTCCGCCTTGGGTGGCTCACTCCTCGTTGCGAGGTCGATTCAGGATGAATCGCAGGAGCAGGGGGTAGACAACTGCTGCTACGAGGAGATAGGAGACGTACCCGAGTAGACCTGAACGAAAAGCATGAGGAATAATGAGGTAGGAGATTGGATTCATGAGTAGGACAGTTGGTACGACAACGGCGGTGGTACCCCCAGAACTTAAGTACCTGTTCGCTATACTCATACATACTGACGCAATAACCCCTGGGAATGCGCCCAATGGAACGAGGAACCAGAGATAAGGGCCGATTCCAGTGTGCTGTATCATGTAGACATCTGCAACTCTGACACCCCCTGGGGTGATGTCCAATACAGCACAGCACCCCATACTGATAGCGATGAGTGCGGTGGTCGCCCAGGCAAAGATTATGGCGACTCTCCAAATTTCCCGTGACGTGACGCCCGCGAGCAGAAGAGGACGCTCTGTTCGGGTGAGTGTGAAACCAGTGGCGACACCTCCAATGATGAATAAAATGGTGCCATTGTAGACGTAGTTGACATGTCTTTGGTTCGCCAACAGGCCGATGGTGGGGATGGCGAAGGTGTACACCAAGAGTAATATCCAGAGGTGCAGATGAGGCCTCGCCAGTGCCTTGGCTATCTGGATCGCTCGACGCCACTCGCTTTCGAGGGAATGAGTGGTGGTGACTGGGTTCAGCGTTCCGACGGATTCTCTCACCGACTCGCTGCTCTCCTGGGCGGCGAGCCGGCTCTGGAATGAGGGGTCCGTGAGTTTGTGCATAGTTCTGCTCCTTCTAGGACCAGTAGTCTCAGCAGAGAGATCTTTGAAAAGGCGGTGGATGTGTCTCAGTGAGCAGTGCTCGCCGTAGGGCCGGTGCTCGTCATATCCACGAGCGCATCAGTCAGCGATGCCAGCGGCGCGTCAGGGGCGGTGGCGGTGGCACGCAGCTCATCGGCGCTCGCCGCGGCGACAAGGCCGCCCTGCTGCAGCACGACGACGTCCTCCACAAGATCCTCAATGTCATCAACCTCGTGAGAAGAGATAATGATTGTGGGGCGATCCCGCACGTAGAGATCGAGCAGAGCGTTCCAGAACGTTCGTCTCACCACTGCATCCATACCCAGTTGAATCTCGTCCAGAAGCAGGACTGGGCAGTGGCACGCCAGAGCGAAGACTGCATCGAGCGCTGATCGCTGTCCCTGAGACAGGCGTGCCGGCACACTCTTCACCGAAACCTCGAACAGGTCGAGGTACTGCTCGGCGTCCTGCCGGTTCCAATGTGGCCGAGTGGCCTCCCACAGCGCCAACGAGTCCTTGACCGGTGCTCGTTCCAGCAGGCCCCTGCGGGTTCCCAGCAGGCAGATCGATGAGCGCGCCGCGGAGTCCTCAACTGCATTCAGCCTGGATGCGGAGACCGAGCCACGCGTGGGGCGGCGCATCCCTGCCGCAAGATCCAGCAACGTCGACTTCCCTGAGCCGTTCCTTCCCAAGAGCCCGGTGATCGTTCCCGGCCTGAAGGTATGAGTAATGTTGTGCAGTGCCCAGTTGCCCCAACGATGCCTGTATCCGACGTCGGAGAAAGCGATGGAGAGTCCGTCATCCGCTGCGTTCCCCTCCCGAGTAGGACCGGAGCTCAAAGAAGCTGAGGCGGGTGTGGAAGGTGAGGAAGTGGTCATGATGCTCCTTAGTTTCTCTTAGGAATAT
Source organism: uncultured Actinomyces sp. (assembly GCA_915069725.1). Classification (GTDB taxonomy): domain Bacteria; phylum Actinomycetota; class Actinomycetes; order Actinomycetales; family Actinomycetaceae; genus Actinomyces. The sequence continues at coordinate 4,396 of CAJZFF010000028.1, read as the reverse complement.
TTCGATGATGGTGGGTCGGTGGCGGTCATCGCAGCGGCGGTGTCCTCAGGATCAGCTGGCGGCAGGTGATGAATCCGAGAACAAGTGTCACTGCGATGAACTGAACAGAGAAGGTGGTCAACGATGAAAGCGGAGGAAGTGCTGGAAAAGCGATCGGGAACATGTGGCGAAAATGTGCCAGAGGCATGCTATAGGCTGGAATGCCTATGATGAAGGCGGTTCCTATGAATGTCCTGGCGACGGCACTGCACATCGGGTGGCGTAGTTTAATAGCGCCCATCGAAACTCCGAGGTAATAGCTCAATGTAATGATTGTCGGCATAAGGGTCCACCTGATCGTCGCTGGAAAGCTGGACCAGATATTGGTCGGCTCGGCGTCTCCTCCGGCGATGATCAGCTCACATCCGGCGCACGCCAGCGCATAGAGCACGCTCATTGCCAGAATCCGCCTCGCTGTCGACGTGTGTGTCCTCCAAACATCCCTTCCTGTGGCGCCCGCGTACCGTTCGGAAAGCTCACGACAAGCCGCGCTATAGCCAAAAAGCAACGCAACCAGCGCAGGAGCGGTGCAGGTCGCCAGTAGTGCCGTTGAGAGGGGGAAGAGCAGTCTGTGGTCGTTGGCGGAAAGCCGCAGCGCTGCACTGACCAGAAGGTTGACGGAGGCGCCGACGATGAGGATCTGTCCCAGTGCTCTGGTCGGTACCTCTCTGAGAGAGACGAGAGCTCTCCGATAGTGGGGGTCGCCTGGTGTGGTGGGTGAGTCCTTCGTGGTTGCTGCCGTCATGCCGGCTCCTTGAATGGGTTGATGGGTGAGTCCCTCAGGTAGGTCCTCGCTGCCTCGACCAGATCGTCATCACTCAGTCCCAGGACTCTCCCTGCGTGCAGGGCCGGGCCGAGAGTGGTGTCCACGTACGTGCGCGCCCGTTCGTTTCGCAGATGCTCGTAGGCGCCGTGCGCCACGAACATCCCGATGCCACGCCGCTTGACGACAAGCCCCTCGTCAACCAGGAGCGTGATGGCCTTGTTCGCCGTCGCCGGGTTGATGCGGTATCGGGTGGCGTACTCAGTGGTGGAGGTGAGTCGATCCCCGTCCGAGAGATCCCCGGAGAGGATCTGGGTGCGGACCTCCTCTGCGATCTGGAGGTAGATAGGGGTTGAGTCCTCGAAATGGCGCGACATCCGGATCACCTCCTGTTCGCTGTGTTGATCCTGCCCGGCTGGAGGCGGCCATCCAGACGGGAGTAGTTCCTTGGTTCATTAGTCGACTAATGAACCAGAGAACCTTCGGGGTGTCAACCTGTGGGTGTTGTGAGCTGTTCGCTACCTGTGGGCGATCTCGCACCGAGCGGTGGGGTGGTGCCCCGGCTCGGGCTGGCGACCTCCTCGGAGGCTCTGGCAGAATGTCCGGCTGTACTCGGTCGGACGTCGGTCCCTCTCCCGGCCCCGGTCGCGTCTCGGCTCACGCCGGAAACCGTTGCTTGACCCCACCGGGGACCAGCGCGCGCCAAACCATCCAGAACCAGGAGTTCAACCAAGTGGCAGTCAAGATTCGCCTCAAGCGCATGGGCAAGAAGTTCGCCCCCTTCTACCGGGTCGTCGTCCTCGACTCCCGCAAGAAGCGCGATGGTCGTGTCATCGAGGAGATCGGTGTCTACGACCCGATGCAGGAGCCCTCGCTCATCAGCATCGACTCCGAGCGCGTCCAGTACTGGCTCGGCGTGGGCGCTCAGCCCTCCGACGCTGTCTACAAGCTGATTAAGATCACCGGCGACTATCACCAGTTCAAGGGCCTCAAGGGTGTCGAGAGCACCCTCAAGGTCAAGGACGCCGACGCCGCCGCGGTCGCCAAGGAGGCCGCGGTCAAGGCCGCCGCCGACGACGCTGAGAAGCGCAAGGCCGCAGCCGCCAAGGCCAAGGCCGATGAGGAGGCCGCCGAGTCCAAGGCCGAGGAGTCCGCCGAGGACCAGGCCTCCGATGAGGCCGCCGCCGAGGAGGCCTGAGATGCTGGCCGACGCCCTCGAGCACCTCGTACGGGGCATCGTCGACAACCCTGACGACGTCACCGTCACCTCTCGGTCGCTGCGCCGCGGCGACCTGCTGGAGGTGCGGGTCAACCCCGAGGACCTCGGCCGAGTCATCGGCCGCTCGGGCCGTACTGCTCGAGCGCTGCGCACAGTGGTCGGAGCGCTGGCGGACTCGCCGGTGCGCGTCGACGTCGTCGACACCGATCGCCGCTGAGCGCAGGGCCTTCAGATCGGTGCCATAGGCCGCCTCGGCCTCGACCCGTCTGATCGATCAACGCCGGTGCCCGGTCCCCGCCCAAGGGGGGCCGGGCGTCGTCGTCCCTCGGAGCGGGCGCTTCTGCGCCGCCGGCGGCGATGACCGCAGCCGACCGGGAGCCGTATCGAGTTGGCCAACCTCACGCAGGCGGTGCGCCACCTCATCCCCGCGGCCGATGGGAACGCAGACCACGGCGCGGTAGGTTGGCCGCAGACATCCAGACCTTCCGGACAAACCGTTCCATGCCCCGATCCCAGGAGAACAGGTGCTGCTCACCCTTGCTGTCGTCGGTCCCGCCCATGCCCTCAAGGGCGAGGTGCGTCTCGAGATCCGTACCGATGACCCCGAGGGCCGTCTCGCACCCGGAACCACCGTCCCCACGGAGCCGGCCCACGCGGGCCCGCTGACGGTCAGTCGTCTGCGTTTCGACGGCTCGCGCTGGTTCGCCGCCTTCGAGCAGGCACGCGACCGCACGGCCGCCGAGGCCCTGCGAGGAGTGAGGCTCCTGGTCGAGACCGACGACGACCAAGGCGATGAGGGCCATGATGAGGGCCATGAGGACTCCGAGGATGCCTGGTACCGCCACGAGCTCGTCGGTCTACGGGCGCTGAGCGTCTCCGGTGAGGAGCTGGGAGAGGTCACCGACGTAGAGCCCGGCGTCGCCCAGGACCGGCTCGTGGTCACCACCCCTGAGGGGGACGATGTGGCCGTGCCCTTCGTTGAGGCACTCGTACCGGCCATCGACCCTGAGGCCGGCACGGTGACGCTGGCCCCACCCGGTGGCCTGTTCCCCGGACACGGCCAGGCGGAGGAGGCCAGGTGAGGATCGACGTCGTCACCATCTTCCCCGACTACCTCAAGGTCCTCGACCTCTCCCTCATCGGGAAGGCGGCCGACCGCGGCCCCCTCGACCTGCACGTCCACGATCTGCGCGACCACGCCCACGACCGGCACCGCACCGTTGACGACACGCCTCTGGGCGGCGGGGCCGGCATGGTCATGAAGCCTGACGTGTGGGGCGAGGCTCTCGATGAGGTGCTCGCCGTGGGCACTCCCGGTGCGCCCCGCCAGGTCCTCATCGTCCCCACCCCCGCCGGGGAGGTCTTCACCCAGCGCACCGCCGAGGACCTGGCCGGAGCCGACCGCCTGGTCTTCGCCTGCGGCCGCTACGAGGGCATCGACGCACGCGTGCCCGAGCACTACGCCTCCCGCGGCATCGAGGTGCGCGAGCTGAGCATCGGCGACTACGTGCTCAACGGGGGAGAGGTCGCCACCATCGTCATGATCGAGGCCATCGCCCGGCTCCTGCCCGGAGTCCTGGGCAACCCCGAGTCGCTGGTCGAGGAGTCCCACGGAGCCGCCGGCCTGCTGGAGTACCCCGTCCACACCCGCCCCACCCGGTGGCGCGGACTCCAGGTCGACCCCGTCCTGCTCTCCGGTGACCACGGTCGTATCGCCCGAGCGAGACGGAACCAGTCCATCACCCGTACCGTCGAGCGCCGCCCCGACATGATCCGGGCCCTGGAACCCGCCGGCCTGGATCGTCAGGACCGTGCGGTCCTGGCCTCCGTGGGGTGGGCGGTCCCGGTCGGAGCGGACCACCCGGTTCCGGTGCGCATTCGCAACGCCACCGCCCACGACGCCGACGCCCTGGCCGCGCTCGCAGCCCGCACCTTCCCCGATGCCTGCGAGCATGTCATCGCCCCCGAGTCCATCACCCGGCACATCGCCACCAACCTGGTTCCCGATCTGTTCTCCGCCTGGGCCGACGACGATCGCGTCGACCTCGTCGTCGCCGAGCTGCTCGAGCCTCCACCGGCACAGGAGTCCTCCCCCGGGGCGGAAACGGGCACGAGCGCCGCTTCGGCTCTGGTCGGCTACGCCGCGGTGCTGCGCGAGGAACCCGACTCCGACGGCGAGCACCCCCACGGGATCGACCCCCGTCCCGCCTGCGTGCGGCCTCGCGGGGGAGAGGCCGTCGGCGAGCTGTCCAAGGTGTACGTCGACTCCACGATGAGGGGATCCGGACTCACCCCCGCGCTCATGGACGCCGTGATGCGCCAGGCCGCCGCCCACGGAACGAGCCTGCTCTGGCTCGGCACCCACGTCACCAACA
>CAJZFF010000027.1 GCA_915069725.1 uncultured Actinomyces sp. | reverse complement strand
ACCAGGTTGCCCCGGCGCCGGCCACGCGCCGCAGCGGGGTCGGCGACGATGAACGCGCGGGCGATGTCCCCGTCCAGGGCACCGGCGAGCGTGGCGATCTCAGCGCCGGCCAGCGCGCGCGGCACGGACGCGGTGTTGACCAGCAGCAGTCCTTGCGGCGCCAGCGCCCTCAGGCAGGAGTCGAAGAACTCCCGGCTCGTGCAGGAGGCCGGCACGCTCCCACCGTTGAACACGTCGCGCACCACGACGTCCCACTGGCCCGGCCGCAGCCCCGCCACCACCTCGGCGGCGTCGCCGACCCGGATCCGCAGCCTGGGGGACCGGGGCAGGTCGAACCAGGTGCGCACCTGGCTCGCGAGGATCTCATCGATCTCGACGGCGACCTGCTGGGAGCCGGGGTGGGTCACGTCCCACGCCCTGGCCAGGGCGCAGCCCGCCCCACCCAGGTGGAGCGCCCTGAGAGGGCCGCCCTCGCCGCGCAGCGCCGCGAGCACCGCGTCCATCTGCTGGTGGTACTCGAAGTCCAGGTGGGAGGGGTCGCGCAGGTCCAGGAAGGAGGACTCCGCGCCGTCAAGCATGAGAAGGATCCCGGTGTCTCGCGCCACGAGCTCGGCCGTGGCCAGGGAAGTGCGCACCGGGCCGGAGGGCAGGTCGGTCAGCGCCGGGGCCCCGGAGCTCCTGCGTCTACGTGTCACAGCCCCACGGTAGCCTGAGAGGAGCGCGGGCGGACTCCTCGGGGCCGTCGGCCGATGAGTCCGTCGCACTCGTTGAGGAGGTGGAGATGAGCAGGGCGCCCCGTTCCCAGGCCGCGCGCCGGTCCTGGGGGGACGATGACTCCGCCACCCCCATCATCCACGTCGATATGGACGCCTTCTTCGCCTCGGTCGAGCTCCTCGAGCACCCCGAGCTGGCCGGCCGTCCCGTCATTGTCGGTGGCCGCGACGGCCGGGGCGTCGTCTCGGCCGCCTCCTACGAGGCCCGCGCCTTCGGCGTCTCCTCGGCGATGTCCATGGCCGAGGCCTCCCGGCGCTGCCCCCAGGCCGTGGTCCTGCCCGTGCGTCACGGCCTCTACTCCCAGGTCTCCGCCCAGGTCATGGCCGTCCTGGCCGAGGTCACCCCCGCCCTGGAGAAGGTAAGCATCGACGAGGCCTTCCTGGACGTGAGCGGGGCCAGGCGCCGCATGGGCTCGCCGGTGATCATCGGCCGCTGGATCCGCGCCGAGATACGCCGGCGAGTGGGCGTTCCGGCCTCGGTGGGCATCGCCTCCACCAAGTTCATCGCCAAGCTCGCCTCCTCCCACGCCAAGCCCGATGGCCTGCTCCTGGTGCCGGCCGGCGCCACGCAGGACTTCCTCAACGTGCTGCCGGTCGGGGCCCTGTGGGGTGTCGGCACCCGGACGCAGGAGGTCCTGGCCAGATGGGGGATCCAGGACGTACGCACCCTGGCGGACACTGACGTACGCCACCTGGAGAGGATCCTTGGCCGGGCCGCCGGGCGCCACCTGCACGATCTGTCCCACGGCGTCGACCCCCGCCGGGTCGAGCCGGTGCGCGAGGAGAAGTCGGTGGGCACCGAGACCACCTTCTTCGAGAACCTCACCGACCGGGAGCACGCCCGGCGGGTTCTGCTGGACCAGACCCACCAGTGCGCCGCCCGCCTGCGCGCGGCGGACCGGCGCTGCCGGGTCGCCGTCCTCAAGGCCCGAGGGGCCGACTTCACCACCGTCACCCGCTCACGCACCCTGGCCACCCCCACCGACCTCGCCCAGGACATCTGGGAGACCGTCTCCTCGCTCTACTCCGCCCTGCCCACCCCGCCCGGTGGCTTCCGCCTCCTGGGGGTGCGGGTCGAGGGACTGCTGCGCCCCGACGACGGCGTGCAGCTCCTCCTGGACGAGGATCCGCGGCGCGGCGCCTCCGAGCGGGCCGCCGACGCCGTGCGCCGCAGGTGGGGAGCTCACGCAGTGGCCCCGGCCAGTCTGCTGTCAGGAGACGGCGCTACCGGGGCGCCGCCCGGGCAGGAGGGGCGAGGAGGGCGAGGTCGTCGTCCGTGACCCGGGCGCAGGAGCCTCCTGCGTCCCGGCCAACCTTCTCGGTGAGTTTCTCCTGAGCCCCCACAGCGCCTATCCTGGCAACTACGGCGCAGATCCCCGGCCCCGCCCGGAAGCAAGGAGCATGATGGCACTGTCAGAGCGAGAGCAGCAGGTCCTGCGAGACCTGGAATCGCAGCTCCATGAGGATGACCCCGAGCTGGCTCAGACCTTCCAGCGTGAGGAGCGTCGGCTCTCGCGGCCGTCGCCCCGCCATATCGGTGGCGGTGTGGCCCTGGTCCTGGTCGGTCTGGCGCTTCTCATCGCAGGGGTCTCAGTGCCCCACAGCCTCCTGTCCATCCTGCTGGGGGTCGCCGGCTTCCTCGTGGCCGTCGGTGGGGTCGCACTGGCGCTGACCCGGGTCGAGAGCGCCTCGAGCCCGCGTCGCCCCGCGGGAGGTCGAGGCGGGCCCGCCACGAGCGGGAACAGCGGGAAGAAGCGTTCCTCCTTCATGGATCGCCAGTCAGAGCGCTGGGATCGCCGTCGCGACTCAGAGGACTGACCGGCCCGCATCCCCCCGAGCCTCCCCACTCCTCTCCACCCACTCCCTCCTCTCCAGCCGCTCCACCCCACCCGCGCCCCTGCAGCGGTGCCGGCGCACGCCGATCCCCACATCTCTCCACCGCCCCCACTTCCCTCCACCTCCACCTCTCTCCCGCCGGCACGGCTCCACAGGTCCTGTCTCCAACGCTCACCCGTTGCAGACAGGACCTGAGTATCTGCAGGCCCCGATCAGCCCTCGGCGGACCTCGCGACGCCGGGACACAATCCTGAGGATCCCAAGGAAAGCCTTGAGCCTCAGAGAGCCGGCGCAAGAGCGGTGCAGCTCCGCTCCTACCTCCGCTCGGAGGCCCTGAACCCCAACCGAACCCTGCGTGCAGGCCGAGTGGACTCTGCTTTTTTCCTGGATGTCCACCACGCCGAGGAGGGTGGTGGTGAATGCCTCCCTCCACCTGTCCTCCACCTCCCTCCACTTCGCGTGAACAGGCAGTGAACTGCTGTGATTCCAACGAAAAGTCAGAGGTCCGGGGTGGTGGTGCCGTCGTTGGTGATACGGAGCTGTGATGCTCTCGAGGAGGAGGGGTGGGAGAAAAGGGAGGGAAGTGGAGTAGGGTGGGGTGTACGGGGTCGTCGAGGGGAAGGAGGTGGCTCATGTTCCTGGGGACGCATGCACCCAAGCTGGACGAGAAGGGCCGTCTCATCCTCCCGGCGAAGTTCCGTGAGGAGCTTGCGGGCGGCGTGGTTCTGACTCGAGGTCAGGAGCACTGCCTGTACGCATTCACCGCCGCCGAGTTCGAGCGCATGTACGCCCAGCTGCGTGAGGCACCCCTCGCTCAGAAGCAGGCGCGTGACTACGTGCGCGTCATGCTCTCGGGAGCGGACTCGCAGATCCCGGACAAGCAGGGGCGTATCACGCTGCCGGCGCCACTGAGGGCCTACGCGGGCCTGAAGAAGGACCTGGCGGTGATCGGAGCCGGCGCCCGGGTGGAGATCTGGGACTCCGAGTCCTGGAGCACCTACCTGGCCGCCCAGGAACAGGTCTTCGCCGACACGGCCGAGGAGATCATCCCCGGCTTCTTCTGACGCTTCGACCTCTTCGACAACTGAACGAACCCGACGGACCGCACGCAGATGCCATCAGGGCTCTGGCGAACCATCTCGTGAGGTCTCCGCCCGATGTCGAGTCCGACGCCTCTTCCCCGGCGCCGGAACCACGGGAGGAGTCCTGGCGAGATGGTCGCCCCGCCCGGTGCGCCGGGGAGGGGCGGATGTCGAGGGCTCGTCAGTAACTGACAACCAGCCGGGTACCCGAACCGGGGCCGGGCCAGCACCAGAAAGGAGCACGCCACATGACCAGATCGCAGGCGCAGGCATCCGCTGCCGACGCCGTCGGCCGGCACCAGCCGGTGCTCCTTGAGCGCTGCCTGGACCTGCTCGCACCCGCCATCGAGGGCGCTGCCGGCAGCGCAGCGGCGCCCGACTCGGCCCAGCCCGTCATGATCGACTGCACCCTGGGCATGGGGGGCCACACCGAGGCGGCGCTCGAACGCTTCGCGACCCTCAAGGTCGTGGGCATCGACCGCGACCCCGAGGCGATCGCACTGGCCTCGGCGCGCCTGGCCCGCTTCGGGGACCGCTTCGTTGCGGTTCAGGCGACCTACGACGCCGTCAGCCGGGTGGCTCATGAGCACTCCGTTCGTGCGGAGGGGACCGTGGACGCCGTCCTCATGGACCTGGGGGTCTCCTCCCTCCAGCTCGACGAGGCCTCGCGGGGCTTCTCCTACGCCCGTCCGGCGCCTCTCGACATGCGTATGGACCAGGGCTCAGGAATGACCGCCCAGGACCTGCTGGAGCATGCCGACGCCGCCGAGCTCACCCGCATCCTGCGTACCTACGGCGAGGAGCGCTTCGCCTCCCGCATCGCCGCCGCCATCGTGCGTCGCCGCGAGTCCGGGGATCCGGTGACCAGTACCCAGGACCTGGCCGAGCTCGTCCGTCAGTCCGTGCCCGCACCGGCGCGCCGCAGCGGCGGGCACCCGGCCAAACGGACCTTCCAGGCGCTGCGCATCGCCGTCAACGCCGAGCTCGACGTTCTGGAGCGGGCCGTGCCCCGGGCTCTCAACAGCCTGCGCGTGGGAGGGCGTCTGGTGGTTGAGTCCTACCAGTCCCTGGAGGACCGCATCGTCAAGCGGGCGCTGGCCCACGGGGCCACCTCCCGGGCACCCCAGGACCTGCCGGTCGTTCCCGAGGCGGACCGCCCTTACCTGGAGCTGCTCACCAGTGGCGCGGAGAAGGCCGACGCCCGCGAGCTCGACCACAACCCTCGCTCAGCACCGGTGCGACTGCGGGCAGCCGTCCGCCTGCGTCCGGCCGACCAGGCCCCTTCGCCGGAGGCCTCTGCTCCCGCCGGCGGTCGAGGACGGGACCCCGGGCACCGGAGCGGTCAACGCACCGCGCGTCGTCGCCACCGCAGCTAGGCGGCCCAGCCCGCCCCAGGCGGTCAACGATCCCACTGCACCATCGTCCATCCACACCAGTCCAACTACGCACAGGGAAGGCACATTGATGAGCGCCACTGCTACTGCTCGAGTCACCCGCCCGATCGCGACGCGGCGCACCGCCCAGGCAAGTGGTTCCACCAGCACCCAGGGGCGCACGGAGGCGGGCGCCGTCAACCGGCCCCAGCTGCGCGTCGTCAGTGGCGCCTCCCGGGCGGCCTCGTCCTCCCTTCCCTTCCTGACCGTCATCATCCTCGTGCTGGCCGGCGCTCTCATCACCTCGATGCTTCTCAACGCCAAGATGGCCGACACCGCCTACCGGATGAAGGAGAAGCAGATCGAGCTCAATGTCGCCGAGGACCACGTCGAGACGCTGCGCACCCAGGTTCAGGAGGCCTCGGCGCCCGATGCGCTGGCCGGCCGAGCCAAGGAGCTCGGGATGGTGCCCGCCGCCGCCCCCGGCATCGTCGACGTCAACAAGGGTCAGCTCACTGAGGGAACGCCTGCCCACGCCGCCAGGACCGGGAAGTAGTCGCCTGTGAATCCCTCGCGTCGTCAGGCTCTCCAGGTCGGAGGGCTGCTCGTATTCTCCGCACTGGCTGGGCGCACCGTCTACGTCCAGGCGGTCGAAGGGCCGGAGCTGGCCGCCAAGGCCAAGGCCGAGCGCACGGTCTCCTGGGTCAACCGGGCCCCCCGGGGAGACATCACCGGAAGAGACGGCACGGTCCTGGCCTCGTCGGCGGTCAGCTACGACGTCGGCGTCAACCAGTCCGCCATCGCCCAGTACGAGCGCACCGAGATGCGACTCAACGAGTCCACCGGCGCCAACGAGAAGGTCGTCGTCGACTACGGGGCGACGGCGGTCGCGGCCCAGCTCGCCCCGATCCTCGACGTCGATCCCCTGGAGCTGGGAGCCAAGCTCGTGGGAAATCGGAGCTACGAGGTCATCGCCCAGGAGGTCTCTCCTGACACCTGGCGCAAGATCAAGGCCCTGGACATCCCCGGGGTCGAGCCCGACCAGCGCACCCGACGCACCTACCCGGCCGGAACCGTGGCCGGCAACGTCCTGGGCTTCACCCACGAGGGCGAGCACAACCGCGAGCTCATCGGAGCGGCCGGGCTGGAGCTGACCCAGAACAAGGTCTTGACAGGAACCGACGGCAAGGGCAGCGAGGAGGTCGGGCGCAGCGGCGTCATCATCCCCACCGGTGAGCAGGAGGACGAACCGGCCAGACCCGGTGCCACGGTGCGCACCACCCTCAATCCCGACCTGCAGTCCATCGCTCAGGAGACCATCGACAAGACAGTGGCCGCCCAGCACGCGGACTGGGGCATCGTCATGGCCATGGAGCCGGCCACAGGCAAGGTCGTGGTCCTGGCCGACTCCAACTCGGTCGACCCCTCCGACCCCTCGGCCACCTCCGAGGAGAACCGCACCGCCCGCAGCGTCCAGGCCGTCTTCGAGCCCGGAAGCGTCGGCAAGGTCGTCACCTTCGCCACCGCTCTGGAGGAGGGCGTCATCAAGCCCGAGGACACCTGGACCATCCCCTACACCTGGACCTCGGCCAGCGGGCAGACCTTCAAGGACTCCCACGAGCACGAGACCCAGACCATGACCACCGCCGGGGTCCTGGCGGAGTCCTCCAACGTCGGCACCGTGCAGATCGGCGAGAAGCTCGCCGACGACGTCCGCTACGACTACATGAAGCGCTTCGGCTGGGGGCAGGCCACGGGCATCGAGATGCCGGCGGAGTCCGACGGCATCCTCTACCCGCCCAGCTCCTGGGACGACCGCACCCGTTACACCACGATGTTCGGTCAGGGCGTGGCCGGCACCACCCTCCAGTCCCTCCAGGTGCTGGCCACCGTGGCCAACAAGGGCGTGCGCGTGGCCCCGCGGGTCATCGACGCCTGGATCGACGCCAACGGCAAGGAGACCCCTCAGGACCGCCCCGAGGGGGTGCGGGTCATCTCCGAGACGACGGCCAAGACCCTCACCGAGATGCTTATCGGCGTCACCCAGGAGGGCGGCACCGCGGAGTCGGCCTCCATCAATGGCTACCTGGTGGCCGGTAAGACCGGAACCACCGAGATCCTCACCGACGACTCCACCGTGGCCTCCTTCGTCGGCTTCCTGCCGGCACGCGACCCGGTCCTGGCCATCGCCGTCATCGTCCACCGGCCCGAGGGCATCTTCGGAGGCACCGTCGCCGCCCCCGTCTTCCGGGAGGTGGCGCTGGCCGCCATGCAGGCGCTCAACATCGCCCCGGACCCCAGCGTCGTGGCGGCTCGGGCGGCTCGCAACGGGGCCGGAGGAGAGAGGGACGCGAATCAGTGAGGACGCCTATGGGTAGATGAGCGTGACCACCAGCACCTCGGCGAAGTGGGCCAGAGGGGCTCTTGTGGAACATCGACAGTGGAAGGTCGCGATAGATTGAGGAACTATGAGCAACCACGCCTACGAGTCGGCCGCCGCCCTACGGCCGAGCTCCAATGGTCCCATCCCCATCAGCACCTTGTGCGAGCGCTTCTCCCTGGCTCCCGCCTCGGCTGAGGACGCCGCGGCCCTCAACGACCTGAGCATCCTGGGGGTCAGCGTCGACTCCGCTGACACCGCCCCGGGTGAGCTCTTCGTGGGACTGCCCGGCTTCACCGTCCACGGCGCCCGCTTCGCCGCGCAGGCCGTCGCCTCCGGTGCCGTTGCCGTCCTGACCGATGCCGATGGCGCCCAGATCGTCCGCCAGACGGCTCCCGGCACCCCCACCCTCGTGCACAGCGACCCCCGCGCCGTCGTCGGCCCCCTGAGCGCCGAGGTCTACCACCACCCCGCACGCGGCCTCATCACCACCGCCGTCACCGGCACCAACGGCAAGACGACCACCTCCTACTTCCTCGACGCCATCCTGTCCGCCCACGTCGGCGGCTGCATGGTGGCCGGAACCGTTGAGCTGCGCGTGGGGGAGCGCTCCGTGGAGTCCCCGCGCACCACCGTCGAGGCCCCCGTCCTGCAGCGGATGATGGCCCTGGCCGTGGAGGACAAGGTCGGCGCCGCCTCCCTGGAGGCCTCCAGCCACGCCATCGTCCTGCACCGGCTCGATGGGATTGTCGTCGACGTCGCCGGCTTCACCAACCTCCAGCGCGACCACCTCGACTTCCACAAGACCATGGAGGGCTACCTGGAGGCCAAGGCGCAGCTGTTCACCCCCGAGCACGCCCGCCGCGGCGTGGTCTGCGTCGACGACCAGTGGGGCGCGACCCTGGCCGCCGAGGCCCCCATCGAGATCGACCGCGTGCGCGCCTACCCCGGTGACACTCCCGCCGACTGGTGGGTCAGCGACGCCGCCGTCTCCCTGACCGACTCCGCCACCACCTTCACCCTCCACGGGCCCGACGGCGAGCAGATCGAGGCCTCCTGCCCCCTACCCGGACTCGTCAACGTCCAGAACGCCGCCCTGGCCCTAGTGATGGCCATCCGCGCAGGCGTGCCCGCCGCCACGGCCACTGCCGCCCTGGCCGGGGCCCACAACATCCCGGGCCGTATGCAGCGCATCAGCCAGCGCGACGGCCGACGCGGCCTGTGCATCGTCGACTTCGCCCACACCCCCGATGCCATGGAGCTGGCCCTCAAGGCCGTGCGCCCCATCACCCCGGGGCGCCTCATCGTGGTCTTCGGCTCCGACGGCGACCGCGACCAGGGCAAGCGGCCCATGCTGGGCGAGGTGTGCGCACGCCTGGCCGATGTCCTGGTCGTCACTGACGAGAACCCCCGCAGCGAGGACCCCCAGCTCATCCGCAACGCCATCCTCGAGGGGGTGCGCGGCGTGCGCCCCGACCTGACGGACGTCGAGGAGATCACCACCTGGCGCGGCGACGCCGTGCGCCGGGGTGTCGAGCTGTGCGGACCCGACGACACCGTCATCGTCACCGGGAAGGGCCACGAGCCCTTCCTGGAGATGGCCGGGGAGTTCATCCGCTACAACGACGCGCCCGTGATGGCTGAGGCCGTCGAGGAGAAATGGGGACGGGCATGAGGCTCAGCCTGAGTCAGATCGCAGCCGCCGTCGGCGGCAGGCTCGTCGGCCCGGACGCGCCGGTGACCGGACCGGTCGTCACCGACTCCCGCCAGGCCGCCGAGGGCTCACTGTTCGTCGCCGTACACGGCGAGCGCACCGACGGCCACGCCCACCTGGGGTCGGCCGGAGCCCTGGGCGCCGTCGGAGCCATCGTCTCCGACCTGGAGGCCGCCCGCAGTGGACTGTCCCAGGGGCAGGCCGAGGAGGCGTCCATGGGGCTCGTCCTCGTGGAGGACACCGTCGTCGCCCTGGGTGCGCTGGCCCGCACCCACCTGGAGGCACTGCGCCAGGCGGCAGCCGAGCAAGGCGAGCGTCTCACCGTGGTGGCGATGACCGGCTCGGTGGGCAAGACCACCACCAAGGACCTCACCCGCCAGCTCCTGGCCGCCTCCGGCCCCACGGTGGCGCCCCGGGCCAGCTTCAACAACGAGATCGGTCTGCCGCTGACCGTGCTGGAGGCCGACGAGTCCACCCGCTACCTCGTCCTGGAGATGGGAGCCTCCGGACCGGGCCACATCGCCTACCTCACCGACATCGCCCCCCTGGACGCGGCCGGGGTCCTCATGATCGGCCACGCCCACATGGGCGGGTTCGGCTCCATCGAGGGAGTCGCCGCGGCCAAGGCGGAGATCATCGCCGGCCTGCGGCCCGAGGGAATCGCCATCCTCAACGCCGACGACGCCCGCGCCGCCGCCATGGCCGAGCTCGCACCGGCACGCGTCCTGACCTTCTCCGCCCGGGGGCGACAGGCCGACCTGAGGGCCGAGAACGTGGACCTGGACGCGGCCGCCCGAGCTGCCTTCGACCTCCACCTGCCCGGTCTCGCCGAGCCCTGCCGCGTCCAACTGGCCGTGGCCGGCGTGCACAACGTGTCCAACGCCCTGGCCGCCGCGGGCCTCGCCCTGGCCGCGGGTCTGGAGCCCGAGCTCATCGCCGAGCGCCTCGGTTCGGTGAGCATCGAGAGCCCCCACCGCATGGACGTGCTGGAGCTCAGTGGTGATCTTCTCCTCATCGACGACTCCTACAACGCCAACATCGACTCCATGACGGCGGCGCTGGCCGTGCTGCCGGCCCTGGCCGGGGACCGGCGTCGCGTCGTCGTGGTTTCCGAGATGCTCGAGCTGGGGGAGTCCTCTGCGGCCGATCACGCGCGCACCGGCGAGCTCGCGGCCCAAGCGGGAGCCGCTATGCTCATCGGCATCGGCTCCACCCAGGAGGCACTCGAGGCGGCCGGGGCGCGAGGGGTCGAGGTCGTCGGTTTCGATGATGCCGCGACCGCCATCTCCCAGATCGACGCCCTGCTCTGCGACGGCGACGCCGTCCTGGTCAAGGGCTCCAACGGATCAGGCGCCTGGCGCCTGGCCGACCACCTCAAGGAGGTTCGTCCCCGATGACCGCCATCCTCATCTCCGGCGTGGTCGGACTGGTGGGCACCCTGCTGGGGACCCCCCTGCTCATCCGCTACCTCCACGCCAAGGAGTACGGACAGTTCATCCGCCAGGACGGCCCCCAGGGACACTTCACCAAGCGCGGCACGCCGACCATGGGCGGTCTCGTCATCATCATCTCCACCGTCCTGGGCTACACCCTGGCCAATCTCAGCCAGCTGCGCACCCCGCGCGCCTCCGGGGTCCTGCTGCTCTTCCTCGTCGTCGGGCTCGGGCTCATCGGATTCCTGGACGACTTCGAGAAGATCTCCAAGCAGCGCTCGCTGGGGCTGAGGGCCTGGCAGAAGATCGTGGGGCAGGCGCTCATCGGCATCGGATTCTCGGTGGCGGCCCTGCACTTCGCGGACCGCAACGGACTGACCCCCGCCTCCACCCGGATCTCCTTCGCCCGGGACTCGGCGATCAACCTGGCCTTCGCCGGCAGCGTCGTCGGGCTCATCCTGTTCATCCTGTGGGCCAACTTCCTCATCACCGCCTGGTCGAACGCCGTCAACCTCACCGACGGGCTCGACG
>CAJZFF010000026.1 GCA_915069725.1 uncultured Actinomyces sp. | reverse complement strand
CGCCCGAGGCGCGTCAGTCGTCCCCGGGCTTGACGAGGCCGCCACCCAGCAGCACCGGGCCGCCCGGGAGCCTGAGGGCCTCCAGGACGGCGAGGCGCTGACCATCACCTCGGATGCCGCCAACGTCCCCGACCCGTCGGCCTACTCCAACCCCCCGGCTCTCAGTGATGCTGCAGCCGGCGCCGGCCACATGGCCGTGGGCGTGGACCAGGTCACCGACCAGCCCGCTGATGTCCAGGACCACTCCCGCTTCGCGCCGCCGGAGCACCGCACCAGCCACGTGGCAGGCGATGTCGATGCGCTGTCCTCCAAGACCGACACCGCCGGGTTCCAGGACGTGACGGCCTCAGCCCCGTCGCAGGACCCCAGCCTTCAGATGCCGACCGGAATCACCCAGCCGGAGGTGACCGACGCGTCGCTGAGCTGGAGTGAGCAGGAGGTCGAGCCGGCGCAGGGGACCTTCTCCCCGAACAGCTTCGGGGACTCCTCCGCGACGTCGACCACCGTGTCCTGGCCCTCCTACTCCGACGGCGTCGAGCTGCCTCCCCAGGCCGACCCCGCCGTCATCCAGGCCGTTGACGCCGAGCCCCTCAGTGAGCCAGACCCCACCGCGGACCCCGACAACCAGGAGCGCGCATGATGTCCACCCGTCGAGCCTTTCTGAGCGCAGGCGGTGCCTCCGCCATCGCCCTGAGCCTGGCCGCCTGCTCGCGGTCTCAGCCCAAGACTGCCGAGACCGTGGCCTCCGGCACGCCGATCGCCGAACCCGTCCTCAACGACAAACAGCTCGAGGAGATTCTCCAGCGCGTCCAGACCGGTCTGGCCGCGGCGGACAAGGCGAAGAACGCGGACAAGCTCAAGGAGGTCATGTCCGGTCCGGCGGCGCGGATCCGTGCCGCCGAGTACGCCACCGCCTCCGCCAGCGGGAACGACTCCGTCATCCACGCCATGAACACCAAGATCCAGGGCGGGGGAGTGGGGCAGACCGTCGGCTTCCCCCGTAACGCAGCCGTCGCCTCGGAGAGTGACAAGAGCGTCTCGATCATCTCCCTGGAGCAGGGCTCGGCCCGGGACCAGTTCAAGGTGTGGGCCTGGGTGCAGGGGTTCGCTGCGCAGGCGAGCATTCCCGTGCTGACCAAGCAGTCGGCCCAGCACGCCAAGCAGGTGACAGCTGAGTCCACCGGGCTGGTTGTCACCCCCAAGGCGGCTCTCGACGCCTACGTCGACGCGCTCAACCATCCCGACGGCGAGAACGGTAAGGCCTTCCCTGACGACAGTCTGCGTCAGAAGGTCCAGGACGCCCGAAAGACCGACCTGAGCAACTTGGGTGAGGTCACCGTGACGGCGGTCCCCGGACAGGACGGGTTCCAGGGCCTCCAGCTGGAGGAGGGCGACGGCGGGGCGCTGGTCTTCACCACCCTGACCTTCACGGTGGTCTACAAGCGCACCGTTGACGGCTCCGATCTCACCTTGCAGGGTGACATTGCCGCCCACATGGGTGGCAACCAGAAGATCGTCGGTACCGTGACTGCCACCTACGACTCCATGGTTGCCTTCTCCATCCCCAAGGAGGGAAGCGGTGGGAAGGTGACTGTTCTGGGCGCCGAGACGGCGCTGATGAAGGTGGACCGGGACGACTCCAAGACTCCGGCCCCCACGGCGTCGGCGTCGGCCAAGCCCTCCTGACCGCCTCCGGTCCCCGGCCCGGCTCCGTGACTGCTCGGAGTCGGGCCGCTGGGGCGCCCAGGCCGGTGCGCAGCGTGAGGCCTGCCAACCGCGCCGGCGCTCACGAACACCGAAAGACCCAGATCCATGAAGCAACCGGGCCGCGGCCCGAGGAAGGCAGAGCTGCTATGAGCATGTTCGGCGCCGTCGACCTGTCCAGTCTCGCCCCCGCTACCAAGCCGGCCGGCTCTACCGGCGCCACTCCGAGCCCCGCCACCGGGGACCGCCCCACCGGAGCTGCTGGTTCTGGTCTGCCGGTGCCGCTCGTCGTTGACGTCGACGCCTCCAACCTGCGCGAGGTCGCCGAGGTCTCCACCCAGGTGCCTGTCATCGTCGTCCTGCACAGCCCGCGCAGCCAGGCCAGTGCCGACCTCGCCGCGGTCCTGGAGGAGCTCGCCGATCAGTACGCCGGCCGCTTCCAGCTGGCGCGCGTCAACGTGGATAAGGCCCCGGAGGTCGCCCAGGCCCTCCAGGCTCAGGCCGTCCCCACGGTGGTGGCCCTCATCGCGGGCCAGCCGGTGCCGATGTTCCAGGGGGCGGTGCCCCAGGAGCAGCTGCGCTCTGTCATCGACCAGCTGCTGGAGGTGGCGGCCGCCAACGGTGTCAACGGCACCATCGCCGTCGACGGCGCAGCCGGCGCTGACACTGAGGTCGAGCCCGAGGAGACCGAGGTCGAGCGGGCAGCCCGCGAGGCCATTGAGGCCGGGGACTTCGCCGCCGCCGAGGAGGTCTACACCCACGCCATCGCCCAGAACCCGGGCGACGACGACCTCAAGGTGGCCCGAAACCAGGTGCGCCTCATGGCCCGTCTGGACGGCCAGGACCCTCACGAGCTCCTCGCAGCCGCTGACGCAGCCCCCTCGGATCTGGCCGCGGCCCTGGCCGGTGCCGATGCCGCCCTGGCCCTGGGGGATGTCAACGCAGCCCTCGGACGCGCCCTGGACGCTGTGCGCACCCATGTGGGGGAGGATCGGGAGGAGGCCCGGCTGCGGCTGCTCGAGCTCTTCGAGGTCATCGGCTCCACCTCCCCGGAGGTCGCCCAGGCCCGTCGCCGCCTGGCCACCATGCTCTACTGAGCCTCGATGAGCAGCCCTGCCGGGCGTTCTTAGCTCACACCCGGCGCATGCCACGAGCGCCCCTCACCGCAACCGGTGAGGGGCGCTCGCTCATGCCGTGACGATCAGGCGATGGGCTCGGGGTCGATCTTCCAGACCTCGCGGGCATAGTCGCTGATGGTGCGGTCGGAGGAGAAGCGGCCCGAGCGGGTGATGTTCACCCAGGCCTTGCGCTGCCAGGCGCGGGTGTCGGCGTAGTCGGCCGCCATGGCGTCCTTGGTCTCGCGGTAGGAGGCGAAGTCGCCCAGGACGTAGTAGACGTCGGCGGGCTCGTAGGAGGCCTCCAGCAGGCTGCGGCGCAGGTCGGCGAACCAGCCCGAGCCGTTGTCGTCCAGGGTGCCGTCGGTGAAGGCGTCCAGGACGCGCTTGAGACCGGGGACGTTCTCGTAGTGCCACACGGGGTCGTAGCTCTCGCGCAGGGCGGGCAGCTCGTCCTCGGTGGCGCCGAAGATGTAGGCGTTGTCGTCACCGACCGCCTCCAGGATCTCCACGTTGGCGCCGTCGAGCGTGCCCAGGGTCAGGGCGCCGTTCATCATGAACTTCATGTTGGACGTGCCCGAGGCCTCCTTGCCCGCCATCGAGATCTGCTCGGAGATGTCGGCGGCCGGGATGATGTGCTCGGCGGGGGAGACGTTGTAGTTGTGGACGAAGACGACCTTGATGGTCTGGGAGACCACGGGGTCGTTGTTGACCAGGTCGGCGATGGCGTTGATGAGCTTGATGATGGCCTTGGCCCGGATGTACCCGGGAGCGGCCTTGGCCCCGAAGATGAAGACCCGCTTGGGGACCTGCAGGCTCGGGTCCTGCTTCATGCGGAAGTAGAGGTCCAGGATGTAGATGGCGTTGAGCAGCTGGCGCTTGTACTCGTGGAGGCGCTTGATCTGGACGTCGAAGATGGCCTCCGGGTCGATCTCGATCCCCTCGCGCTGGGCGATCCAGGCGGCGAAGTCGACCTTGTTGGCGTGCTTGATCTCCGCCAGGCGGTCGTAGACGGACTCGTCCACGGAGTCGGTGTGCTCGGCCAGGACGGAGAGGTCCTTGACCCAGGTGTCCGAGCCGGTGACCTCGTCCAGGAGCGCCGACAGGCGCGGGTTGCACTGGCGCAGCCAGCGGCGCGGGGTGACGCCGTTGGTCTTGTTGTTGAAGCGCTCGGGCCAGATGGCGTGCCACTCGCCCAGGGTCTCGCGCTTGATGATCTCGGTGTGCAGCGCGGCGACGCCGTTGATGGAGTAGGAGGCGTAGCAGGCGATCCAGGCCATGCGCACCTTGTCCCCGGAGATGGGGGCCATGTAGTCGATGGTGCCCTGCTCCAGGCCGCGCTCGGCCATCTCCAGGCGGAAGCGGCGGTCGATCTCGCGGACGATCTCGGTGATGCGCGGGAAGAGGCGGTCGAAGATGGAGATCTCCCAGGTCTCCAGGGCCTCGGCCAGCACCGTGTGGTTGGTGTAGGCGAAGGTCTTGGTGACCACCTCCCAGGCCTCCTCCCAGCCCAGGTGGTGCTCGTCCAGGAGGATGCGCATCAGCTCGGGGATGGCGAGCACCGGGTGGGTGTCGTTGAGCTGGATGGCGTTGTAGTCGGCGAAGCCGGACAGGTCCTCGCCGTGGTGCTTCACGTAGTTCTCAACGATCTGCTGCAGGGAGGCCGAGCAGAAGAAGTACTGCTGGCGCACCCGCAGGACCTTGCCCTCGTAGGTGGTGTCGTTGGGGTAGAGGACTCGGGAGATGTCCGAGGTGCGCTCGCGCTCGACGATGGCCTCGGTGAAGCGCTGGGAGTTGAAGGCGTCGTAGTCGAACTCCTCGAGCGGCTCGGCCTTCCACAGGCGCAGGGTCCCCACGTTCTTGGTGCCATAGCCGGTGATGGGCATGTCGTAGGGGATGGCGCGCACGGTCATGTCCTGGTAGTGGACCAGGCGCTGGGCCTCCTCGTGGCGGATGACGAAGGGGTAGCCCTCCTCCATCCAGGGGTCGGGGTGCTCGGTCTGGAAGCCGTCCTCGAAGAGCTGCTTGAACAGGCCGTAGCGGTAGAGGATGCCGAAGCCGTTGACCGGCAGGTCGAGGGTGGCGCAGGAGTCGAGGAAGCAGGCGGCCAGGCGGCCCAGCCCGCCGTTGCCCAGGGCGGCGTCGGGCTCCTGCTCCAGGACGTCGCTGAGGTTGACGCCGAAGGAACCGACGGCCTCGCGTGCCTCGTCGACCATCCCCAGGTTGGAGAGGTTGTTGAGCAGGGCGCGGCCCATGAGGAACTCGGCGGAGAAGTAGTGCTCCTGGCGTCCGGCGCTGTACTTCTGCTCGGTGGCGTACCAGTCGTCCGCGATGGTGTCGACGACGGCGGCGGACAGACCCTGCCAGACCTCCATGAGGGTGGCTGCGGTCTCGGGTCGACCGGATACGGCGCGCACCTGCGCGGGGGCGCTCGTGACCAGCTTCTGTGTCATTCTTCTTCCCTTGTCAGGCATCGTGGTCGCCGACTGCAAGAGTTTTGCAGCGGACTGAAACATCGTACATCGACGGGGCCGGGCCGACCGGAGCGCGCAAGGGAACATGGCACCGGAGGCCGCGCGCCTGTGCGAGACAGGGCCCAGACTACCCGCTCATAGGCGATAGTGGTGGGCCGAGTTCAAAGTTCTGATGATGTGGCAAGCAGCAGGCCGCGGTGGGGTGAGAGGTCCATGCCCCTCACTCCACCGCGGTGCGTGGTGTCAGTCCGGGTCAGTCCTGCGCCGGACGCAGGAAGACCGCTCCCATCGGGGGGACCCGCAGGCGCACCGAGGCCGGGCGCCCGTTCCAGGGCAGGTCCTCGGCCTCGACCCGGCCCAGGTTGCCCACGCCGGAGCCTCCGTACTCCTCGGAGTCGGTGTTGAGGACCTCCTCCCAGTCCCCGGCGAAGGGCAGGCCCACCCGGTAGCCCTCGTGCGGGGTGCCGGCGAAGTTGATGATGCAGACCATCAGGTCGGCCCGCCCGTCGGCATCGGTCCCCTTACGCAGGTAGGACAGGACGTTGTGGTCGCCGTCGCCGGCCTCGATCCACTCGAATCCTCGGTGGGAGAAGTCCTCCGACCACAGGGCCGGTGAGCTCAGGTAGAGGCGGTTGAGGTCACTGACCAGGGCGAGCAGCCCCTGGTGGCCGGGGTCGTCCAGAATCCACCAGTCCAGGGAGGTATCGGCGTTCCACTCGGTTCCCTGACCGAACTCCTGGCCCATGAACAGCAGCTGCTTGCCGGGGTGGGACCACTGGTAGGCGTACAGGGCGCGCAGCCCCGCCAGCTCCTGCCAGGGGTCGCCGGGCATCTTGGACAGCAGGGAGCCCTTGCCGTGGACGACCTCATCGTGGCTCAGCGGCAGGATGAACTGCTCGGAGAAGGCGTAGACGAGGGAGAAGGTCAGCTCTCCGTGGTGGTAGCGGCGGTTGACGGGGTCCTCCGCCAGGTAGCGCAGGGTGTCGTTCATCCACCCCATGTTCCACTTCAGTCCGAAGCCCAGGCCGCCGTACTCGGTGGGAGCGGTGACGCCAGGCCACGCCGTGGACTCCTCGGCAGCCATGATGATGCCGGGGTTCTTGCGGTAGGCGGTGGCGGTGGCCTCCTGCAGGAAGCTGATGGCCTCCAGGTTCTCGCGGCCGCCGAACTGGTTGGGGTGCCACTGGCCGTCCTGGCGCGAGTAGTCCAGGTAGAGCATGGAGGCCACGGCGTCGACGCGCAGACCATCGGCGTGGAACTCCTGGAGCCAGTACAGGGCGTTGGCGACCAGGAAGTTGCGCACCTCGTTGCGTCCGAAGTTGAACACGTAGGTGCCCCAGTCGGGATGCTCACCGCGCTGCGGGTCGGGGTCCTCGTACAGCGGGGTGCCGTCGAAGCGGGCCAGGGCCCACTCGTCCTTGGGGAAGTGGGCGGGCACCCAGTCCAGGATGACGCCGATGCCGGCCTGGTGGAGCTGGTCCACCAGGTAGCGGAAGTCGTCCGGGGTGCCGAAGCGCGAGGTGGGCGCGTAGTAGCTGGTGACCTGGTAGCCCCAGGAGCCGCCGAAGGGGTGCTCGGCCACCGGCAGGAACTCCACGTGGGTGAAGCCGGCCTCCTTGACGTAGGGGACCAGCTCCTTAGCCAGGCCGCGGAAGCCCAGTCCCTGGCGCCACGAGCCGACGTGGACCTCGTAGATGCTCATCGGCCCGCTGTGGGGGTCGGTGGTGGCACGCTTGGCCATCCACTCCTGGTCCTCCCACTCGTGGAACTGGTCGGTGACCACCGAGGCGGTGGCCGGGGGGACCTCGGTGGCGCGGGCCATCGGGTCGGCCTTCTGGTGCCAGGAGCCGTCGGCGAAGCAGAGCTCGAACTTGTAGCGCGCACCGACCCCCACGCCCGGAACGAACAGCTCCCACACTCCCGATGAGCCCAGGGAGCGCATGGCGGTGGCGGTGCCGTCCCAGTAGTTGAAGTCGCCGACGACGCGCACGGCGCGGGCGTTGGGGGCCCACACGGCGAAGGCGGTTCCCTCGACCTCACCCATAGGGCCGTCGTAGCGCTTGACGTGGGCGCCCAGGACCTCCCACAGCTCCTCGTGGCGGCCCTCGGAGATGAGGTAGGTGTCCATCTCGCCCAGGGTCGGCATGTAGCGGTAGGGGTCGTCGACGGTGGTGGTCTCGTCGCCGTAGGTGACCTTGATGCGGTAGTCGGGGATCTCCTGGCCGGGCAGGACCGCCACCCACACGCCGTCCTGCTCATGGGCGGCCGGGTGAGTGCCGTCCTTGGTGACGACGACGACGTCGTCGGCCAGGTGCCGGACGGTGCGGATGGTGACTCCGTTCTCGCCGACGTGGGCGCCCAGGACCTCGTGCGGGTCGTGGTAGCGCGCGTAGGCGACGTCAGCCAGAATCCAGGGGTCCACAGGGACAGGGGCGAGGTCCTTCTCAGGTGTGTTGGCGCTCATACAGCAACTCTTCCATGGGTTGGTGATTAACGGGTGCTTTTGGACGTCGGACCGATGGGGATGAGGGGGATGGGGGATCGTCGCGTGCTCAGCCCTCCGCGTGCTTGGACAGGACCGACTCGATCCCCGCCATGGGGATGCCCAACCAGTCGGGGCGGTTACGGGCCTCGTAGACGGCCTCGTAGAGGGCCTTGTCCAGCTCCAGGCAGGTCAGGACCGTCTGGTACGAGGCCTCGGCCTGCTCCTGGTCGCCGGATGCCGCCGGTGACGGGGCGAGCGAGCCGGTCTCCTGGCGTCCCAGGCGGTAGCCCTCCTCGAAGGCGGAGCGCACGGCGGGGAGCCAATCGGGGTGGGGTGCCTTGCCCACGGCGGCGGCGTAGTCGAAGGAGCGCAGCATGCCGGCCACGTCCCGGGCTGGCAGGTCGGGGTCGGAGCGCTGGGCCAGGGGGCGCAGGGGCTCGCCCTCGAAGTCCAGGACGTACCAGCGCTGCTGGCCGCCGATCTCGTGAAGCACCTGCCCCAGGTGGTAGTCGCCGTGGATGCGGGTGGCCGGCTCCAGGGCCTCGAGCGCCTCGAGCCGCTCCAGGGTCTGCTCCACCTTGAGCTCCAGGGCCCGGATGTGCCCGGAGAGCTCGGGCACCTCCTCCAGCGCCCACCGGGCACGCTTGCGCAGGGAGGCAGCGAGCTCGGTCGGCGTTGGCGGCCGGCTCGTGCCCAGGGATGCGGCCAGGTGGTGGTGCATCTGCGCGGTCGTGCGTCCCAGATCCCGGGCCAGGTCCACGGCCCGGGCCCGCACCGGCCCGTCGACGTCATCGGTGGAGGCCAGTGAGCAGAACAGCTCGAAGCCGTCATCGGCGCGGGGGACGAAGCTGCAGGCCACGGCCGAGTCGGTGGACTCCTCCAGGGTCGGCTGGCCGCAGCCGCCCATGCGCGTCCAGGTCAGGGTGGACCAGGCCACGGGTGTGCGCACCCGGTCCCAGCCGCTGCGGGCCAGGGCCACCGACAGCTCCACGTCGGGGTTGCGCCCGTGCTCCAGGACCCGCAGGAGCTTGACGATGAGGTCGCCGGTGGCGGCGTCCTGCTCCCCAAGAGCCTCGGCGGGGTCGGAGGGGGCCGGCAGGATGACGGAGGTGTTGGACTGCTCCCCGGTGGTCACCCGCAGCCTCGGCGCCCGCTGGGCGATGGCCAGGGCTCCGGCCTCGCCCAGGACGGTGCCCGCCTCCAGCGCGCTCAGGGCCCAGGCACGCCAGAAGGCCGGGTGGTGGGCGCCGTCGACGAGCGCCACCTGCGTGGGTGACCCCTGAGAGCCGGTGGTCACCAGCAGGCCGTGGTTGCCGGGTGCCTCACCGGGGGTGGCGAAGGAGTCGAGCGCCTCGGCGGCCTCCAGGACCACCGGTACGTGCAGCAGCACCATCCCGTCGCGGTGACCGGTCTCGGCCTGGTTGCCCCGTAGGGCGGCGATGACGAGGTCTCGCACCCCCTCCTCCGGCTCCCAGGTTGCGATCACGCGCAGGGAGCCCAGGGGCGGTGCGGCGTCCCCCTTGAGCGGGAACCAGCGCCGTTGGAGCATCCACGGTTCCAGCGCAGCGAGGATCTCGGCATTGGTGGGCCAGGTCGACGGGGCGTGGGTGCTGCGCAGGGACTGTGCCGGCACGGTGGTGGGCTGTGGTGCGGCGGAGATCGGTTCGTTGGGCATCAGACTTCCTCGGTCGGGTGGTTGTCGTGGTCGCCCTGGGGGGCGTCGTCGGGTTCGGTCCGGTCAACGGACAGCCAGTAGTATCCGCGCGCTCCCAGCGTCAGGGTGAGGCGGCCTCGGTCGTCAACGGGCGGGAAGGCGCAGCCCCCGAACAGATCCGTGGTGCCCCTGCCCGCCAGCTCAGGAACCTCGATCGTCACCGACCGGGGGGTGGCCGAGAGGTTGGCGACGCACAGGAGGGTCTCTGCCCCCTCCTCCGGCGCCTCGTCGCAGCGCGTGTGCGCCAGGACGGCGTCATCACTGGTGGGGCGCAGGAGGAAGCTCCCGCGTCCCAGGACGGGGTGGGCGCGGCGCAGGTGCAGGATCCGCCGGGTGAACTGCAGCAGCGAGTCGGGCCGGGCCATCTCGGTGGCCACCGTCAGGTGCGCGTAGCCGGGGGCCTGGATGAGCGGTAGCGTCAGGGCGCCGGGGTCGACCACTGAGGAGAAGCCCATGTTGGGGGAGTCGTCCCACTGCATGGGGGTGCGCACGGCGTCGCGGTCCTCCAGCCAGATGTTCTCGCCCATGCCGATCTCGTCGCCGTAGTAGAGGCAGGGGCTGCCCGGCAGCGACAGGAGCAGGGCGTAGGCCAGCTCCACCTCGGCGCGTGAGGCGTCCAGGAGTGGGGCCAGGCGGCGCCGGATCCCGATGTTGGCGCGCATGCGCTCCTCGGGGGCGTACCAGGCGTACATCTGGTCGCGCTCGGCGTCGGTGACCATCTCCAGGGTCAGCTCGTCGTGGTTGCGCAGGAAGGTCCCCCACTGCCCGTGGGCGGGGATGTCGGGGGTCTTCTCCAGCACCCAGCGGATGGCCTCGGCTGAGCCCTGCCGCAGTGCGTAGAAGATGCGCGGCATGACCGGGAAGTGGAAGCACATGGTGCACTCGGGCGCCTCCTCGGTGCCGAAGTACTCCACGACGTCCTCGGGCCACTGGTTGGCCTCGGCCAGCGTGATGGTCCCGGGGAACTCCCGGTCGAGCATCTGACGGATCCCGGCGATGATCTCGTGGGTGCCGGCCAGGTTCTCGCAGTTGGTGCCCTCCGACTCGGTCAGGTAGGGGATGGCGTCGAGGCGGAAGCCGTCCACCCCGGTGCGCGCCCAGAAGCGGATGACGTCGTGGATCGCCTCGATGACCGCAGGGTTGCGGTAGTTGAGGTCGGGCTGGTGGGAGAAGAAGCGGTGCCAGTAGAACTGGCCGCGCTCGACGTCGTAGGCCCAGTTGGACTCCTCGGTGTCCACGAAGATGATGCGGGCGTCGTCGTAGCCGGAGTCGTCGTCGGCCCACACGTAGAAGTCCCCGTAAGGTCCCTCGGGGTCCGAGCGGGAGGCCTGGAACCAGGGGTGGGCGTCCGAGGTGTGGTTGACGACCATGTCGATGATGATGCGGATCCCGCGCTGATGGGCCTGGTGGACCAGCTCGCGGAAGTCCTCCATCGTCCCGTAGCGCGGGTCGATGGCCGTGTAGTCGGAGATGTCGTAGCCGCCGTCGCGGATGGGTGAGGGGTAGAAGGGCGGGATCCACACGCAGTCCACGCCCAGCCACGCCAGGTAGTCCAGGCGGGAGATGAGCCCGCGCAGGTCTCCGATGCCGTCGCCGTCGGAGTCGGCGAAGGAGCGCAGCAGCGCCTCGTAGAAGACCGCCGTGCGGAACCACTCGGGGTCCGGGCTCAGGCCGGGGCGGGCCTGGGCCGGTAGGGCCGGCACCCCGGGGATCGGCGGGGCCACCGTCAGCGGCATGGGGATCCCG
>CAJZFF010000025.1 GCA_915069725.1 uncultured Actinomyces sp. | reverse complement strand
ACCTACCGGCTCAACACGACCGGCGCGACGCTGGGGCCCTTCGACTGCTTCCTGCTGCTGCGCGGGCTCAAGACCCTGGCGCTGCGCATGGAGCGCCACGAGGCCAACGCCACCGCGATCGCGCAGTTCCTGCGCTCCAGCCCGCACGCGACACGGGTGCTCTACCCGGGGCGATCGGGCATGGTGAGCTTCGATTTGGCCGAGTCGGTGGATGTGTCCCGCTTCCTGGAATCGGTGCGGGTGTTCACCTTCGCCGAGTCCTTGGGCGGCGTGGAGTCGCTGGTGACGTGCCCGTCGGTGCAGACGCATGCGGACGTGCCCGCCGAGGTGCGTGCCTCCTACGGGTTGAGCGACCGGCTCATGCGCCTGAGTGTGGGGATCGAGCACGTCGACGACCTCATCGCGGACCTGGCCCAGGCATTCGAGGCCGCCGGCGTCTGAGAGTTCGTTCGAAGCCCGAACTGTCCATAAGGACAGGCAGTGCTGTGCTTCAGGCGGGGGCCATCGGGCTGTGGAAGGACAATGCTCGTTACTATGAGACGCCTACGAACCACCTCGCCATCGCACGCCACCTCAACCCTCGCCGTCCTCACCCTGCTCGGTACGCTCACTGCCTGCAGCATGCTCGGTGCCAACACCGCAGCCGCTGTGAGCCCACCCGCGCACGACTCCCATCAGACCGGTGTCGTCTTGGACAGCAGCGCAGCCTCGAGCAGCACCGCCGGCACGTCTCAGGCCACCGACAGTAACGGCTCAAACGGTTCCGAAGGATCCACGGGATCCACCGGGTCCACAGGGGCGAGCGTCCCTAAGGGCCTGGAGTCCTTCTACAACCAGACGGTGGAGTGGTACGACTGCGGTAAAACCGGTGGGATGGAGAAGTCCGCGGACAAGACGGGTTTTCAGTGCGCCAGGGTTACGGTGCCGCTGGACTACTCCAAGCCCGACGGTCAGACCATTGAGATCGCCATGAAGAAGCACGTGGCCACCGGCTCGGTGCGCCAGGGCACCCTCTTCATGAACCCCGGCGGCCCCGGAGGATCCGGGGTGGACGACGTCGGCGGGATGGTGACCTCGACCTTCGCCGGCGTGCAGAAGTCCTACGACATCATCGGATTCGACCCCCGCGGCGTCGGCTCCTCCACCGCCGTGAACTGCACCTCCGACACCGAGCTGGAGGCGAAGACGGAAGACGCTCCGGTCAATGCCGGAGAGGCCGCCACGACATTCGAGCAGCGGGCTGCCGTCATCTCCGCACAGTTCAAGCAGTTCGAGGCCAGCTGCGCGGCGGGCACCAAGCCTGCCGAGCTGCTCGACCATGTGGACACCGTCTCGGTGGCCCGAGATCTCGACGTGCTGCGGGCGCTGTCCGGGGACCAGAAGCTCAACTACGCGGGCTTCTCCTACGGCACCTACCTGGGGGCTCACTACGCCGAGCTCTTCCCCGCCAACACCGGCCGCATGGTCCTCGACGGCGCCCTCGACCCCAGCCTGAGCCTCAGCGAGCACATCAGGGGGCAGGCCCGAGGCTTCGAGCGGGCGCTGCGCAACTATGTCACCTGGTGCCAGTCGGGGCAGAACTGCCCCTTCTCCGGTGACGCCGACGCGGGCGTCAAGCAGATCGGGGACATCTTCAACTCGGCCGACCAGTCACCCGTGCCCTCCTCGGACGCGAACCGTCCGGTGACGGGTGCCGACATGAAGCAGGTCGTGTCGGTCATGCTCTATTCTACGGAAACCTCCTGGAGCGTCCTGAATGAGGCATTCGGGCAGGTCGTGAACCAGAAAGACGCCTCGGCCTTCAGGTCTATCGCGGACCAGCTCGACGCTCAGCCCCCGGTCAACACCGGTGCGAACATCGCCATCAACTGCCGGGACTACCAGGTCGAGGGCGACATGGCCACCTGGAAGGCGCAGAGTGAGGCGCTGCAGAAGATCTCACCTCGCTTCGCGTCCACGTTCGATGGAGCCGAACTGGGATGCCAGGCCTGGGGGCACACCGGCACCCAGCCGTCCAAGAAGCTCCACGCCAAGGGAGCCGCGCCGATCCTCGTGATCGGGACGACCGGTGACCCGGCCACTCCGTACGAGGACGCCGTGTCCCTGGCCGATCAGCTGGACTCCGGCCAGCTCCTCACCTGGGAGGGCAACGGGCACACGGCTTACGCCAGCTCCGGGCGTGGCCCCTGTGTCATCAAGGCGGTCGACACCTACCTGCTGAGCGGCACCATGCCCAAGAAGGGGCTGACGTGCCACGGCACGGAGTGAGCATGCGAGGGATCGCCACCCTCCCGCCGGCTGTCCGCTGAGGATCGTCAGGGAGCGTTGCGGGTACGCATCACCGTGGTTGGGGCGCCGGCGACAGGCGTCCCAACCACGGTTCTTTTCTTCTCCCAGATGCCTGCCCATGACGCGGACGCGTTCCGTTTACTGTTTGTAATATAACGGTTATGAAAAATAGCGTGATTGAATTCTCCGGTCCGCGACGAGTCGCCCCGGGGCACCGTCGGGTGTCTGCTGGGGTGCTGGCGGCTGTGGCGGGTGTGTGCCTGGGGGTGGGGGCCGGTGTGGTTCCTGCTGCTGCGGTGCCCGCGGTGGGGTCGGCTCCGGCTGTGGCTGCGTTGTCCAAGGCGGCGGTGCCCAAGGGGCTGGAGTCCTTCTACGGTCAGAAGGTCGAGTGGTACGACTGCGTGGCCACTGCCGGAGTGGAGAAGTCTGCTGACAAGACGGGTTTTCAGTGCGCCAAGGTCAAGGTGCCGCTGGACTACTCCAAGCCCGACGGGCAGACCATTGAGATCGCGATGAAGAAGCACCTGGCCACCGGCTCGACGCGCCAAGGCACCCTCTTCGTCAACCCCGGCGGCCCCGGCTACTCCGGGGTGGAGATGGTGGAGAATAACGAGACCGAGTTCTCTCCCACCCTCAACCAGGCCTACGACATCATCGGCTTCGACCCCCGCGGCGTCGGCTCCTCCACCCCCATCACCTGCGGTGACGGCGCGGGCCAGCAGCCCGCCAACGCCGCCCAGGGGCGCATGGGCGTCAACGACTCCCAGCCCGGATCCCTCGCCGCCGACGTCGCCGGGGACGACCCCACCCCCTTCCGGGACGCTGAGAATCCTGCCGCCGACGGCGGAGCGGAGGCCAACGTCGGCTTCCCGACCCTGATCGAGGAGATCACCAAGGACTTCAAGCAGGAGGAGGCCAACTGCGCCGCCCACACCAAGCCGGCCGGGCTGCTCGACCATGTGGACACCGTCTCGGTGGCTCGGGATCTTGATGTCCTGCGGGCGCTGTCCGGGGACCAGAAGCTCAACTTCCTGGGCTTCTCCTACGGCACCTACCTGGGGGCCACCTACGCCGAGCTGTTCCCCGCCAACACCGGGCGGCTGGTCCTCGACGGCGCCGTCGACCCCTCCCTGTCACTGGGGGACCGGGCCTCCGGGCAGGCCCAGGGCTTCGAGACCGCACTGCGCACCTACGTTCAGCAGTGCCAGTCCGGCCAGGCCGTCCAGGAGGGCCAGAGCTGCCCCCTGACCGGTGACGCCGACGCCGGAGTCCAGCAGGTTCGCACCCTCATCTCCTCGGCTGACCAGACGCCGCTGAAGACCTCAGACCCGAACGTCACCGTGGACGGCAGCACGATCCGCAGCGTCGTTCGCCGATTCCTGTACACCTCCGAGTACTGGTCCTTCCTCACCTACGCTCTCGACCAGGCCATCACCCAGAAGGACGGCTCCTACATCCAGGTGCTCTATGGCAAGGTGACGGCCGGAGGCAGCGCCCCGACCTTCTACGCCGTCAACTGCCTGGACATCCCCGTCCAGGGCGATATGACCAGCTGGGAGAAGGAGTACCAGCAGATCCTTCAGAGCTCGCCCACCTTCGGCGCCTCCCTGGGCAACCAGGATGCGCGCTGCCAGGCCTGGGGGCACAACGGGACCCGCAAGCCCGCACCCATCCACGCCAAGGGGGCCGCCCCCATTCTGGTTGTGGGCACCACCGGTGACCCGGCCACGCCCTATGCCTGGTCCCAGGCCCTGGCCGATCAGCTCGAGTCCGGCCGGCTCCTGACCTGGGAGGGCAACGGGCACACCGCCTACGGGCGTGCGGGGGCCTGCGTCCAGAAGGCCGTCGACACCTACCTCATCAGCGGGACCGTGCCCAAGGAGGGGCTGACCTGCAAGAACGGACAGTGAAGCCGGGCCGTCCCCGCCCCGGGGGGCCTCGACGGGAACTTCTCCCCACTCCGTCTCCAGGAGGAGGCCCCCGGCGGCACGGCAGCATATGGTTCACTTCGTGACTACTGCGACCTCGCCTCGGCCTCGTATCAAGCCTCTGCTCGTGGCGCTCTCCGCGCTTCTGGTGTGCGGGGGCCTGACCGCCTGCCAGGACGACACCGATATCAAGGCAACGCCGGCAACGGCGTCGGCCTCGGCAGCGATTCCGGCCGGGCTGGAGAGCTTCTACAACCAGAAGGTCTCCTGGTACGCCTGTGACAAGAAGGGGATGGGCGAGGCGAAGTCGGGGAAGGACACCGGCTTCACCTGCGCCAAGGTCAAGGTGCCGCTGGACTACGACAACCCCGGCGGCGAGACGATCGAGATCGCGGTGAAGAAGCGGGCCGCTAGCGAGGACTCCGTCGGCTCGCTGTTCGTCAACCCGGGTGGGCCGGGAGGGTCGGGCATCGAGCTGGTTGAGAGCGCCGGTTCCTACTTCTCCAAGAACCTCACCAGCTCCTACGACGTCGTCGGCTTCGACCCGCGTGGCGTGGGCGCCTCCACTGCGGTCGACTGCCTGACCGACGCCGAGCTCGACGCCGAACGAGCCGGGGCGAACGACCCGGCGACCCCCTCGGCCGCCGCCACCCAGGAGCGGGCGCAGAAGATGGGGGAGGCCTGCGCGTCGAAGACCAGCCCTGCGGGGCTCCTGGACCACATCGACACCATCAGTGCCGCCAAGGACCTCGACATCCTGCGGGCGGTTGACGGCCAGCAGGCGCTGACCTACCTGGGCTTCTCCTACGGCACCTACCTGGGGGCCACCTACGCCGAGCTGTTCCCCGCCAACACCGGCCGCATGGTCCTCGACGGCGCCGTCGACCCCTCCCTGAGCGCCGCGGACCTGGCCCTGGGGCAGGCCAAGGGCTTCGAGGCGTCGCTGCGGGCCTACGTGCAGAACTGCCAGAGCTCCAAGCTGGGCTGCCCCCTGAGCGGGGACGTCGACTCCGGAGTCTCCCAGGTCCGCGAGTTCCTCGAGTCCACGAAGGCGGCGCCGCTGCCGACCTCCGACGACAAGCGGCCGCTGACCTACGACCTGGCCGTCTACGGGGTGCTGGGCTCGATGTACCAGACCCAGCTGTGGCCCTCCCTCACCCTGGCGCTGTCCCAGGCGATGGGCAAGGTGGGCAGTCCGGACGGAAGCGCGCTGCTGGCCATCGCCGACGCCGTCTCCTCCCGCCAGAGCGACGGCAGCTACTCCGGTAACGGTGCTGAGGCCCTCATGGCGGTCAACTGCCTGGACTACCCGGTCCAGGGGGACAACTCCTCCTGGGAGGAGGAGGCCAAGGCCGTCAACGAGGCCTCGCCCACCTTCGGCTCCCAGCTGCTCTACCCCGACGCCTACTGCCAGGGCTGGGGCCACACCTCGAACCGTAAGCGCGAGAAGATCACGGCCCCCGGTGCTGCGCCGATCCTCGTGGTGGGCACCACCGGTGACCCGGCCACGCCCTACGCCTGGTCCGAGGCCCTGGCCGATCAGCTCGAGTCCGGTCAGCTCATGACCTGGAAGGGCAACGGGCACACCGCCTACGGGCGCTCCAACGACTGCGTCAAGAAGGCCGTGGACACCTACCTGCTCAACGGGACGATGCCGGCCAAGGGACTCACCTGCTGACCATCGCCAGGTCAGCCGGCCCTCCCGGCTCTCGCAGGCCATGAGATCGGCCCCGGACGACGTTCACGTCGTCCGGGGCCGATTCGTCAGCGGGCAGTGGAGGGCCCGGAGGGCCCGGTGCCGCGGGGCTTGCGGGCCGCTCGCCTCACTGGCTCAGCTCACCGGCGATGGACCGTCCCATCCAGCCGGCCAGGTCGTCTCCCGTCAGTCCCTGCGAGAGCAGGAACTGGACCTTGGCGTAGGCGGCCTCCAGGGTCATGTCGCGGCTGCCGACGGCGCCACTGCGGGCCAGTGCGTCCCCGGCCTCGTAGTGCCCCAGGAGGACCTCGGACTCGTGGCACTGGGAGGTGACGATGACGGGCGTCCCGGCATCGATCACCCGCTCGACGACGTCGGTCAGCCCCGGCTCCTGGGACGGCACGTTGCCAACCCCGAAGGCCCGCAGGATCACGGCCTCGGGCAGCGGTGTCAGCAGCGCCTCCAGGCGGGCCGCGGTGATGCCCGGGACCAGGTCGACCACGACGACGTCGTGGCGGGCGTAGGGCGCGGCGTCCTTCCAACCGGCTCCCGCCCACGCGGTCTGCACCCACTGCCACGGGGCGCCGATGGTGGCCACAGGGGCCGCGTTGGGGGACTCGAAACCGGTGAAGGCCCACGAGGAGGACTTCGTCACCCGGTTCCCGGCCAGGAGTCGATGTCCGAAGAACAGCGCCACCCCGCTCAGGCGTCCGGAGGTGGCGGCCTTGAGCGCCCCGGTGACGTTTGCGGCGGCGTCGGTTCCCAGCTCTCCGAGGGGGAGCTGGGAACCGGTGACGACGACCGGAACGCTCAGATCCGTCAGCGCATAGGACAGGGCGGCACTGGTGTAGGCCATGGTGTCGGTCCCGTGCAGGATGACGAAGGCGGTCTGCGGGTCGGCCGCGGCGTGGGCGCGCAGGTCGTCCACGATCGCCTGCCAGGACAGCGGGGTGGCGTTCGAGGAGTCGATGAGCGGGGCCAGCGAGGTCACGGACACCGAGCGAGCCAGGGGCGTGCCCGCCAGCTGCGAGTCGAGCCACCCCTCCAGATCCGCACCGGGAACGAGGCCGTGAGGGGAGTCCACCATCCCGATGGTGCCCCCGGTGTAGGTGATGTGAACGTGCATGGGCTCAGCCTCCTGCCGCTTAGCCATCGTGCGACGGGGCGGATGCGGCTTCGTCCACCTCGTCGGCGAGGACCTCGTCGAGCAGGTCGCCCCGGATGCGTCCCCGCACCGCGTACCAGCCTGCCACCATCATGACGGCGACGATGGCGAACAGGGCCAGGGTCCAGCGTCCCGCCGGGTCGGCCACGTTCGAGACGACGACGATGGTGAAGAAGGCCAGGGCCGCGTAGTTGGACCAGGGGGCCCAGGGCATCCGGTAGGCCGGGCGCACCTCCTTGCCCTCCTGCACCCGCCGCAGGAAGGCGAGGTGGGTGACGAGGATGGCGCCCCAGGTCCCGGCGATACCGATGCCGGCCAGGTTCATGACGATGTCGAAGGCGTCACCGGGCAGGTAGGCGTTGAGGACGACGCCGAGCAGCCCCAGGGCGGAGGTGATGATGATGCCCCCGGCAGGAACCTGGTGCTTGTTGAGCCCGGCCGCCACCCGAGGAGCCTCACCGGCCACCGCCATGGAGCGCAGGGTGCGTCCGGTGGCGTACAGACCGGCGTTGAGGGAGGACAGTGCGGCGGTGAGAACCACGACCTGGATGATGTCACCGGCATAGGGCACACCGATCCCGGAGAAGAAGGTGACGAAGGGCGACTCGGTCTTGGAGTAGGACGTGTAGGGAAGGACCAGAGCCAGCAGCATGACCGAGCCGACGTAGAAGACGAAGATGCGCAGAATCATCGAGTTGATCGCCTTGGGCAGGATTTTCTCCGCGTCCTTCGCCTCGCCGGCCGCCACGCCCACCATCTCCGTGCCACCGAAGGCGAAGACCACGCCGAGGGTCAGGGCGAAGACGATTGGGAAACCCTCGGGGAAGAAACCACCGTTTCCGAGGATGTTGTGAGCACCTGCGGTGATCGCGCCTCCGTGGGGGTCCGTTCCGGTGTGAAGCCCGAGAACAATGGCGACGATGGCCACGACCATGAAGGACACGATGGCGGCGACCTTGATGAGCGCGAACCAGAACTCCGCCTCACCGAACATCTTGACGTTCAGCATGTTGAGGATGAAGACCAGGACGAGTGCGATGAGCGCGAAGACCCACTGCGGGACGACCTTCAGAGCCGTCCAGTAGTGGAGGTAGAGGGCCACGGCCGTGATGTCGGCCATGACGGTGACCGACCAGTCCAGGAAGAAGAACCAGCCGGTGATGTAGGCGCCCTTCTCACCGAGGAACTCACGGGCGTAGGAGACGAATGCTCCGGAGGAGGGTCTGCGGATGGCGAGCTCGCCCAGAGCACGCACCATGAGGAAGGCGAAGATTCCGCAGACGGCATAGGCGAACATCAGTCCCGCCCCGCCGTCCTTGAGTCGCCCGCCGGCACCCATGAAAAGACCCGTGCCGATGGAGCCGCCAATGGCGATCATCTGCAAGTGACGGTTCTTCAGCGACTTGTTGTACCCGGCGTCGCCGCGGTCCTGGATCTGGTCGTGCTGGGAAGCTCGGGAGGGTGAAGGTGAAGCACCCGACTGTGGTGATGGAGAGGTGGGGGAGTGGCTGGACGGAGACTCGCTCATGGGGATCCTTACGGAGAGGGAGACCTGTTGAATGACGTGCGGAGAATACCGGGCTCGGGTGGTGCGGGTGATGCGGGGCGGCTGTTGAGGTCAGCCGCGCTCCTGTACGGGATGGGCCACGACGTCGTCATGATCCAGCGCTGAGTCGGGGAATCCGGGGAGGTTTGGGGGTTCGGAGGGCTCTTTGTCCTCGACGGTGGTGCGGGTGCGGCGAGGTGAGAGGTTGATTGTGTCGAGGAACACGGCTCTCCCTGCGGTACTGGATTGCGGTGGCGGCCGCGGGGCCGGTATGTTCGGCTCTGCTGCTTGTGCCAGCGCCGCCTTAGCTCAGTCGGCAGAGCGATTCACTCGTAATGAATAGGTCGTGGGTTCGATTCCCACAGGCGGCTCGATCAGCCCCGGGAGGTCATGCCTCCCGGGGTTTTTGGTTCCCAGTGCCCTGTCCGTAGCCACTCGGTGTGCCGTTCGGCACATTCGGTGGCCGCAGCGGTCGTTCCCGGCCCCTGTTTTGGGGATGACCGCATGGCCGAAATCCTTCGCCGTCGAGCGACAAGGGGAGTGTCGCCGCTTGAATGGAGAGGATTCTCCTGGGTTGACGTGATGTTCCTCGGGGTGAGAGTCGTGGCGCTACGGGCATTGTCTTCCGGCTGAGAGAATCCCCCACCGCTATCTGAGAGTCATCTGGGAGATTGGCTGCCTCGGATTGACTGGTCGTTGGATACCTCTATGCGGCTGGAGGGGGTGGGGTGTCATGTCTGGATTGTTCTGCCGAGTCTCGTGAGGATCTCCAAACAGGACCTCAGTGCTTTCACAGTTTTCGTCTCAGTCATCAAGACCTCCGGGGTGGTATGGCTTCGCACATCACTGTGTGATTGGAGGGTGGGGCGGTTGGTAATGAGGGCGACGAATAGCCGTGTTGCATTGAGAGCAACTATTGTTTAATCTAACGTTGTCCGCAGCGGGATACATCCTTCGGGCCCGCTCCCTCCACTCAGAATGAGGAATCATGGCACAGAAGACTCAGGTCATCCTCGTCGACGATGTCGACGGGTCCGAGGCCAATCAGACCGTCACCTTCGCCCTTGATGGCGTCTCCTACGAGATCGACCTGAACGACGAGCACGCCGCCGCTCTTCGTGAGTCCCTTGAGGAATGGGTCGGAAAGGCGCGTCGCACCGGCGGCCGTCGTAGTTCCGGTCGTCGTCGTTCCAGCGGTCCTTCTGACACTCAGAAGATTCGCGAGTGGGCCCGTGAGCAGGGCCTTGAGGTTTCTGACCGCGGCCGCGTCTCCGCTGAGGTGCGCAAGGCCTACTACGAGGTCAACCCCGGCAACTGAGGGAACGTGGGGCGCCCGGCTCACATGCGGCCGGCACCCCGCATCGAGTCATTCTCGAGCTGACTGCCACCTCGCACCACGACTCTGGTTGTGCGCTCAGGCGCATTACCAGGGTCGTTGTGTTTTCAATACGTGAATTCGCTCCGTGAGCGGGCGGTATCACTGCGAGTAGTGCCTTCGGGTCGATGCGCCGGTACCCCACCGTGGAGGCTCCCTCCTGGGCCTCTTGGGCCTCGCGCCATGCCCGTGATCCTGGCAGGATAGGGCCATGGCTTACACCCTCGTACTGCTCCGCCACGGCGAGAGCGAATGGAACGCGAAGAACCTCTTCACCGGCTGGGTCGATGTCCCGCTGTCAGACAAGGGCCGCGCCGAGGCCGTCCACGGTGGCGAGCTGCTCAAGGAGGCCGGCGTCCTCCCCGAGAAGCTCTTCACCTCGATGCTGCGCCGCGCCATCATGACCGCCAACCTCTCCCTGGACGCCGCGGACCGCCACTGGATCCCGGTGGAGCGCAACTGGCGCCTCAACGAGCGCCACTACGGCGCCCTGCAGGGCAAGAACAAGAAGGAGATCCGGGACGAGTACGGGGAGGAGCAGTTCATGCAGTGGCGCCGCTCCTACGACGTGCCGCCGCCGGCCATCGAGCCCGGCTCCGAGTTCTCCCAGGACACCGACCCCCGCTACGCCGGTGAGCCCATCCCCGCCACCGAGTGCCTCAAGGACGTCCTCGAGCGCCTCCTGCCCTACTGGGAGGGCACCATCGTCCCCGAGATCAAGACCGGCAAGACCGTCATGATCGCCGCCCACGGCAACTCGCTGCGCGCCATCGTCAAGCACCTCGACGACATCTCCGACGACGACATCGCCGGCGTCAACATCCCCACCGGGATCCCGCTGGTCTACGAGCTCGATGAGGAGACCCTCAAACCGTTGAAGAAGGGCGGCCGCTACCTCGACCCCGAGGCCGAGGCGAAGATCGCCGCAGTGGCGAATCAGGGCAAATGACTTCGTCCTCGTGGTCCTTGTGGTGACGTCGTCACTGTCGACGAGTCGCTGCGGCGACCCGGCGATGACGACGTGCTGGCTGCCGGGGCGACAGTCTCATGTTGTGCTCGGTTAAAACAGTAGCGGTCTCCTGTGGGTCTTGCCAGGAGAACCAGCACACCTTTGTGTGACCTGCACTTCCCGGACAATCCGCAGTGTTCTACCTATAACACCAATGTATAAGCAGTAACACGTGTCGTACGAACGGATTGGCGTCGACGTGCCGGCCCCGCCCCGCGATCGACTATCGGCGATCGCCCCCTTTG
>CAJZFF010000024.1 GCA_915069725.1 uncultured Actinomyces sp. | reverse complement strand
GATAACTCCATCATCCTGCCTCAGGCATTCGCCATCGCAGTACCGGACACGGCCGGGGCGGCTCCTTCGGGAACTATGCCCTCATCGGCATCCTGCTCATCAACACGCTGCTGTCAGGCGTCATGGGCGCTGCCTCGACCGTCATGCAGGAGAGGATGGACGGCACCCTGCTCAGGTCGAGCTGTCTGCCCCACGGCACGACGGCGTACGCCATCAGCAAGGTCCTCAGCCACTTCCAGCTCGCCGTCACCGCATTCGCAGTGGCGCTCCCGCTCCTGTGGCTGGTCATGGGCCGCACGGCACTATCCCCCGTGAGCACCGCGGCCCTCCTCGTCGTCGCTCCTGCCGGGCTCCTCTCACTGCTCCCGCTGGCCGTCGTCGTCGGCGCGATGCTCAGGAGTCCGCGCCAGCTCAGCCTTGCCTCCATCAGCGTCATGCTCATCGGAGCAGCCTCGGGGGCGTTCCATCCGATCGCAGGATCGGGAGGGCTCACGCAGGCGGGTGCGATGACGCTGCCGACCTTCTGGGTGAGTGCGAGCCTGCGCAACGCCATCCTGCCCGAGTCCTCCCACTCGGGTGATCCCAGTGACCTCACGGTGCTGGTGGGTGGCCTCATCGTTCCCCTCATCTGGCTGGTCATCGGGATCTCGCTGGCTCGCAGAGCCCTGCGCCGCGCCTCCAGGTGCTCCGGCGGTCGACGAGGCTCGGCCCGGCACAAGGCGTGCGAGGGCGGCCGGCGCGCACGCAGGACGAGCCCACAGAACCCACGAGCCGCCGGTGCTCGGGCGCGCCATCAAGCCGCCACGAGGCGCAGACGCCGATCCACGACGCAGACAAGACAGAGGAGCATCGCCCGATGAGCGACATCGTCACCACCCATCAGCTCAGCAAGCGCTACGGCGACCGACAGGTCGTTCACGACGTGGACCTGCGGATTCCCGAGGGCGTCGTGTACGGGTTCCTGGGACCCAACGGCGCCGGCAAATCGACCACGATGAAGATGCTCCTGTCCCTCATCCGCCCGAGCAGCGGGAGCATCCGGATTCTCGGTGAGCCGATGACGCGCGAGAACCGTCACAGGCTTCTGGGCCGGATCGGCTCGCTCATCGAGTCCCCTCCGGGGTACGGCCACCTCACCGGCGCGGAGAACATGCGCATCGTGCAGCACCTCCTCGGTCTGAATGACGACGACGTGCGTGACGCCGTGCGGACCGTCCATCTCGAGAGGCACATCGACAAGAAGGTGCGCGCCTACTCCCTCGGCATGAAGCAGCGCCTCGGCATCGCCATGGCGCTGGTCCGCCGGCCCCGCCTGCTCATCCTCGACGAACCGACCAACGGCCTCGACCCCGCGGGGATCGAGGAGATACGAGACCTTCTCCAGCGGCTCGCCGAGCGCGGGACAACCGTCATGGTCTCCTCGCACCTGCTCGGTGAGATCGACAAGACGGCCACCGTGCTGGGCGTCCTGGCCCAGGGACGACTGGTCTTCCAGGGGAACCGCTCGGAGATGCTCGACGTCACCGCGCCGGACATCCTGATCGACTGCGCGGCCCCGTCGCGCGCCTGCGAATCCCTCTCCTCCCTCTCCCCGATCCTCGAGCAGAGGTCAGACCGCGCTCTCATCAGGCTGCGCGGGATCACACGGGAGACAACTGCGCAGGCCATCTCCAGCCTGGTCGGCCGAGGCATCGACATCTACAGCGCCGTCCCGGAGGAGCAGACGCTGGAAAGCGCGTTCATGCGGATGACGCAAGGGGGTGGCATCCGGTGACAGCGGCAACCCGGACCTCGACTAGGCCCCGCTCATTACGCGTCCTGCGTGCTGAGTACTCCAAAATGAGGAATCTGAGGATCCTCCCCCTCCTGCTCTTCCTGCTCCTCGGTGCGGTGGGCATCGCAGCGCTCTTCGCTCTCGGCGCCGGTGTCTCCGTGGATCTCAAGGCTCCTGACGGAGATGGCTGGAAGGTGCTGCTCGGTGGCCTTCACGCCGGGGTGTGCCTCCTCGCCCCGCTCCTCATCGCGGTCATCGCCAGCAGGGTGACGGAGATCGAGCGTGCAGGCAATGGATGGCTTCTCTTTGCGGCGTCGGGAACAACGCCTGGGCAGCTGTGCCGTGCGAAGTTCCTCGCCCTCGGTGCGCCGCTGGCAGCCGTCTGCGTGCTGTGGGGACTGTGTGTGCCGGTGTGGGGGGCACTGCTTGGTGTCCCCGCCCCAGTGCCCACCGGCAGGATCGTCGCGTACACCGCCTCGGTGTGCGTCATCAGTCTTGTCATTCTCGCGCTCCAGCTCCTCATCTCCTTGGCATCGGACAACCAGCTGCTGGCAGTAGGAGCTGGAATGCTGGGGGTGCTCCTGAGCATGATCGGCGCTATGGCACCCACCTGGGCGCAGTACCTCACCCCCTGGACCTATTACTCCCTCGTTGCGCCCATGACGTTCACGGGATCCGATCCCGTGTACCTGGACGCGCCCTTCCCCGGAGCGCTGGTGCTCGCCATCGCGGGCGCCGTCGCCTTCACCGTCATCACCACTCGTCTCGACCGCAAGGAGGTGTAGGACATGGGAGTCTTCATTGCGGAGCTGATCAAGATCCGGCGCTCAGCGGCGTGGATTCTCGCCGCACTCGTCCCCTCCGTCACTGCCGTGGCCAGCGCCATGGGAGCCTGGACCTCTGGCGGCTTCGAGGATGGCTGGAACACCTTGTGGATCCGATCGATCGGCCTCTACGGGATGCTGATGCTCGGCGTCGGACTGTCCGTCCTGGCCTCCCTCGTCTGGCGCGCGGAGCACACCGGGAACAACTGGAACGCCATGGCCGCCCAACCGGTGGCCGCCTGGAGGCTGGCCTCCGCCAAGGTTCTCGCACTCGCCCTCCTCGCGACCTTCATGCAGGCAGTCCTCCTCCTGACCGTGCTCTTCCTGGGAAAGGTGGTGTTCCACCTGCCCGCTTGGCTCCCGGCTCGCTACTACGCCGTCAGTGCCCTCGTGGTCGTGGCCAGCGTGCCCGTCTGCGCGGCGCAGTCCGCTCTGTCAGCGAGGTCCCGCTCGTTCGTCCTTCCCGTCGTGATCGGGTTCGTGCTCACGTGCGTCGGTGCCGTTCTCCTCGCCATCAAGGTCAGGGCGGCCCTGATCTACCCCTACTGCCTCCTGGCCCATACCACTCAGCTCGGATCAGGCTCCGGGGCGGACGCGTCGGCACTCACGATCCAGTCGGCCACCCTCACCGTCGTCCTGTCCGTCGCGCTGACCGCGCTCTGCGTTCTCGCCACAGCGCGCTACTTCAATCGGACGGACACGCACGCCTGAGTCCCTCCCGCTCCGTCACTGACCGCCCATCGCCACCACCAGGGATGACATCCTCTCCGCCAGCGCCGTGTGCCGCGGGGACAGGGCGTGCCTCATCAGGTCGGTGGCCGCGATGCTCCTGTGCAGGCAGCGCGGCTACGCGCCGACGTGGTGCGTCGGCGTCGTCGCCACGCCCCCCTTCGCCGCCCACGCCTGGATCGAGGCCGACGATCGCATCGTCGATGAGCCCATCGACGCTTCGTACCTGCGGACTTTCTACCGCGTGGGCGCCTCCGCCCAGGCGTGACCGGCCCGTATCGACGGCACCTTCATGACAGGGCCCTGTCCGTGCACGCGCACTACAGGTCTCCGACCTTCTGGAGGCGCTGGAGGCTGAGCCAGCCCACCGGGATCGGGATCCAGAAGGTCACCAGGCGGTAGACGATCGCCGTGGACAGCGCCACCCCGTAGGGGACGCCGGCGGCGACGAGCCCGGCGGTCAGGGCGAGCTCGACCGGGCCGATACCGCCGGGGGAGGGCACGATCGAGCCCACTGTGTTGGAGGCCAGGTAAGTGATGGCCAGGACCGCGAAGGGCACCGTGTAGCCGAAGGCCCACAGGCTCGCGCTGAAGGACAGGATGTAGGACAGGCTCAGCGTGAGCGCACCGCCCACGCCCAGGGCCAGTCGCATCGGGTTGGACATGACCCACACGAGCCGCGGCCACACCTGGCGGTAGGTGGGCTCGATCTTGGCCCAGGCCCAGGTGCGCGCCTTGGGGATGGTCAGGATGACCGCCGCCACCACGACGACGGCGCCCGCCGCCACCAGGACCCAGC
Organism: uncultured Actinomyces sp.; assembly: GCA_915069725.1. Taxonomy (GTDB): domain Bacteria; phylum Actinomycetota; class Actinomycetes; order Actinomycetales; family Actinomycetaceae; genus Actinomyces. Next base: position 7,189 of record CAJZFF010000024.1, on the reverse strand, counting down.
CCGACGGCAGGGTCAGTCCTGTGGACTGGCCGGTCATGGCCGCCAGCACCACGAGCAGCACCACGGTGACGACGAACTGGACCACCTGGACCAGGGCCACTGTGGCCACGCCGACCGCGGTGGGCACCCCCTTGCGGTTGAGGAAGCGCAGGTTGATGGCCGCCCCGCCCACACCGGCCGGGGCCACGAGCGAGACGACGGCGCTGGCCAGGTGCACCTCGGTGGAGCGCCACAGGGAGAGCCGCTCGGGGCTGAAGGCCACTAGCGTGAGCCCCGCGCCCACGTAGGTCGCCACCGAGAAGAACAGGGCCGCCAGCATCCACCAGATGTTGGCCTGCGAGACGGCCGCGGAGACCTGCTGGAAGTCCAGCTGGGCGAGCAGCGTCCATACCGCCACGAGGGCCACCACGGCCATGAGGACGGTGCGCGTCGAGAAGCGGTTGAGGCGGGCCGGCTCGGCGTCGGCCGTGGGGGTCAGCGCCACAAGGGCGTCGCGCAGATCTTGGAGGACCTGCCGGCTCGCTCCGCGCCTCCCCATGACCTCGCGGGTCTGGCGCGGCAGCACCACCCGCTGAAGCATGGGGGCGATTGAGGCCAGCTGGGCGGTGGTCAGTGAGCGGGAGGCGGCATCGATGGCCCGCTGGGCACCGACCGCCAGCGCCGTCAGCGCCAGGGCCTGAGCCAGGTCCACGCGGCGGGAGAGCTCGGAGGAGATCGTCTCGCCCGAGGCCCAGTCCAGGAGCCACAGCCGCCCGGACTCGTCGACGACGACGCTCGAGGCGTCGATGCTGCCGTGCGCCAGCCCCGCGGCGTGAGCGCGCTGGAGCTGGCTCCACAGCTGGTCCAGGACGTCGTCGTCGACCTCGGCCCCCAGGTCGCTGATGGACCGGGCGCCGACGACGTGATCGGTCACGAGAAGCACGGACTCGGCGGCCTCGGCCATACCCAGTAGGCCGGGGGTGCGCACGCTGGCGCGGCGGGCCTCCATCGTCATGAGGGCGGCGTGCTCGGCGGCCGGGCGCAGGGACAGGTCGCGGGTGGGGGACAGGCCCTTGACGCGGATCTGGTCCCAGATGTTGGAGAGGAATCCGGCCACCTGCCGGTCGGCGTCGAGGAGGGTGACGTTGCGGCGCTCGCCGGCCGAGTCCCACACGGCGTACATCCGGTGGACCGAGGCCCGCTCCTGGGACAGGGCCTCGCTGGAGGCCTCGGCCAGGACGGCGGCCAGGTCGACGTCGGTGGCCGGCCTGATCGTGTTCGCGCCCGCCGGCGCCCCGGTGCCCCCGGTCCCGGCCGTGTCCAACGGCGTCGAGTCGAGGGGGGAGGCGGTCTCGCCGCTCGATGAGCCGGTGGGTGCGTCGGTGACCTGCGCGTCGGCGGGAGTGGAGGCGTCCTCGGTGGTGGGCTCGAGGCCCGCCGGCTCCTGCGGCGCCGGGCCCAACGGGTTCTCGCTCACCTGCTCACGCACCTGCTCACGAACCTGCTCGGTGTAGCCCAGGGGGGCGTCGGTGGTGACGATCCAGGCGCGCGCCTCGGGGGCACGGTCCATGCGGACCACGCGCACGGCGTCGATCCCGGCCCGGCGCAGGGCGCGCACGAGCGTGACCCCGTGGGCGCGGCGGTCCTCGACCCCGAAGACGTAGCGGACCAGCAGGCCGACGGTGCGGCCCAGCAGCAGGGAGAGCACCGCGCCCGGCAGGGTCAGGGCGCCGCGCAGGACCGCCATGCCCAGGACCACCCACAGGGCCGCCCAGCCCGAGCGCATCACGGTGGAGCTGTTGCGGTCACCGGCGCCCGTGAGCAGGCCGGCCATGGAGGCGAAGACCGTGGAGATGCCCAGCTGGGCGGTGCCCGAGGCGGTGACCGTCAGCCCCATGACCAGGGCGGTGGGGCCCCAGGCCACGAGGCCGGTCATGGCGGCGACGGCGACCAGGTGGCCGGCGATCCCCGACAGGACGGCCTGGCCCAAGGATCGCCAGGAGCGGCGCAGGACGCGGTCCAGCAGAACGGCCAGTGGCACGATGAAGGTGGCCAGGCCCTCAATGGTCTGCAGGGGGAAGACGAGGATGCGGCGCAGTACCACTGCCAGGGCGTTCTGGACGTCCTGGGTGACGCCGGTGGTGGTCTCGTGGGCGTAGATCGCCAGGACGAGGACGGCGAAGATGCCCAGGAGCGTCAGGGTCAGGTCGAGCAGGTCCTCCGTGCGGCGCAGGCGGTGCGCGGTGGTGTCCACCAGGAGCGTCGTCGAGCGGGGGGTGGCGGGGCCGGAGGCTGGGGTGGGCTCGGCCATGGGGGCGACGCCGATGACCGGGATGCCGACCGGCGAGGTGGAGGCTGACTCGGCCGAAGGTACCGAGGTCGCGGAGACGGCTGACGGGCTGGGGGCCGCAGGTTCCTGCTGGGCGACGGCTGTGGGGGGCTCGCTGGGAGGTTCGGTGACCGTCGAGGCGTGGTCGAGGTCGTCGGCCGGTGGGGGCGACCCTGGTGCCGCATCTGTCATGACGCCGATTCTAGAGGGAGAGCCTGGGTGGACCCTCCTACGCCGGAAGGAGCCGCGCAGCGGCGTTGGCTTATTCAAAGTAGTTCGCAACACAAACCAAAGGGCGCTATCCTGGGGTTGGTTTGAAACGCAAACCCCTGTTGACGAGGAGGTTCACCATGAGTGCGGCCACTGAGGATCAGCGGATTCCGGCGGGGCCCGATGAGGCCCTTGCCGTTGTCGAGGCCCAGCGGAGCGCCTATCTCAAGCGGCACAGGGTCAAGGCGACTCCGGTCCTGGTCGCCTGGGGGCTGGCCTGGCTGATCGGCTATGCCGCCCTGGCCCTCTCCCGCAGGGCGGACTACAGCCTGCCGCTCGTGCCGTACCTGTTCTTCTACGGCTGTCTCGCAGCGGCCCTGCTGTTCACCTTCGCCTATATCGTCCCCAAGGTGCGCGGCATCCGCGGCCGAAGCAGCCGAGAGGGCACCTACTACAGTCTCGCCTGGTTCCTCGGGATGCCGCTGAGCGCCCTCATCCTCGGTCGAGTCAATGCCTTCCTGGCCGCCCTCAACACGAGCCAGGCCAACGAGGTCGCCAGCGTGGTGTCCAACGCCCTGCCCTGCCTCGTCGTCGGCGTCATCTTCCTCATGAGCGCCGCACTGTGGAATGAGGCGGTCATGGGGGTCCTGGGCGGCTGGATCCTCCTGGTCACCCTGGTGGTCACGATTGTCGGGATGCCCTGGGCCTGGTGGATCATGTCCGTGGCCGGTGGGGGCGGCATGCTGGTGGCCGCTGTCGTCGCTGCTGCCGCAGAATCGAAGCGAGGTGCGTGACGTGGTTGGAGGGGCCAGGGTGCGGCGGCCCGAGAGGTCGGAGAGTGCCGGCCGGGCGGAGGAGTCGGAGGAATCGGAGGAGTTGGCTGAGTCGGCCGGCGCCGGAGCTGAAATCATTGCTGCTGCAACGGCCTCCGCTGTCGATATCGATCCTGTCATTCACGCCCAGGCCCGTCTGCGGATCATGGCGACCCTGGCCGCCGTGCCCGTTGGCGACGAGCTGCACTTCCCGCGGCTGCGCGAGCTGCTGGACATGACGGCTGGCAACCTGTCCACCCACCTGTCCAAGCTGGAGGGGGCGGGCTACGTGCAGCAGAACAAGACCTACTCCGGGCGCAGTCCTGCCACCTACCTGGCACTGACCCCTGAGGGGCGCGTGGCCTTCGAGCGGTACGTGCGCAACCTGCGCGCCCTGCTCGGCGCCTGAGGTCCTCCGGGGGTGGCGGCGACAGGGGGTGGTATTAACCGAACGGTTAGCGTATGGTGTGAAGCAAGTCTCATAGGTGGGTGCCGATGGCGGTGCTGCTGTGAGACGACGTCGTAAGGGTCGGTCGGTACCCGCCGGCCAACCGGGCTCCGGGGTGGGCCAACCGCCCGCCCCGCCATTCCCGTCATCATGGACAACCCCCAAGGACATGCCATGCTTCTCAGCTCGAAGACCACCAGCTCGCAGACCGCTCCCCACTCGATCCACCCGTCCGCCCACCGGCTCAGCCGGCGGACCCTGCTCAAGGGGGTGGGTGGTCTCGCCGCCGCCTCCGTCATCGGGGGCGGCGCCGTCGTCGCCGGCTCGGCCCCGGCCCAGGCCGCCCTCACCGTGGCCGAGCACGAGGACCACGGCCGCATGCAGTACTACAAGCTGGCCACGTCGTCGGTTGGCTTGCTGCCGAGGGTCAACGTGCTGCTTCCCGACGGCTACGACATCTCGCGCCGCTACCCGGTGCTCTTCCTGCTGCACGGCGGCGGCGAGAACTACTCGACCTTCGACACGAAGTACGACATCCGCAACCACACCGCAGGCCGCGACCTCATCGTCGTCATGCCCGACGGCGGGGCGGCCGGCTGGTACTGCGACCCCGAGTCCTCCAACGTGGGTCCGCGCAACTGGGAGACCTTCCACATCAAGGAGCTCATCCCCTGGGTCGATGCCACCTTCTCCACCACCGCGCAGGCCTCCGGACGCGCGGTCTCCGGCTTCTCGATGGGCGGCTTCGGGGCCTTGAAGTACGCCGCGAAGTACCCCGAGCTCTTCGCGTCGGTCTCCAGCCACTCGGGGCCGGCCGACCTGCGCATCCAGGACGGGGCGGTGGTCCACTGGGCGAACTTCACCGCCGGAGCCACCGACCTCAAGGGCGGCACCATCTACGGGATCCCGTGGGACCAGGCGCGGGTGAGCGCGGACAATCCGGTCGAGCATGTGGAGAGCTACCGGGGTAAGCGCGTCTTCCTGGTCTCCGGGACTGAGAGCGATCGCTACGAGAGCGTCGTGCTGCCCAGCCAGCAGAGCTTCGAGAAGGCGCTCGACGGCGCCGGCATCGGCTACGAGCGCTACGAGGACACCGGCGCCCATATCGTGCGCTGGGGTCGCATGCAGCAGGACATCGACTCCCTGCTCAACCACTTCGCCAAGGGCGCGTGAGGTCCGGGCGCCGGCGGGGTCGGATCGGCCGGCTCCGCCGGGGTGGTGGGTGGCGGTATGGCTCCCCGCCTGCCCACAGTGAGAGCCAATCACTCTGATATGGCGAACCTCGCAGGGTGTCGTCGGCACTTCATCAGGACAAAACCGCACCGGCCGAACCGGAAGGGCGGATACTTCCGGTGAGTTGCCGTCAAGAAGAGGAGGCGCCTGTGATCCGCCTGGGTCTGGCTGACGACGAGCCGCTGCACATCATGGGCCTGGCCACGCTGCTGGGGGCGCAGCCGGACATGGAGATCATCTGGCGGGCCGCCGACGGCAAGGAAGCGCTCGCGCGCAACGCCGCCGACCCGGCCGATGTCCTCCTCCTCGACGTGCAGATGCCGGGCCTGAGCGGCCCGGCCACCACCCGCGAGCTCATGGCCCGCGGCGCGACCGGCAGAGTCGTCATCCTGACCACCTCCGACACCGACGCCCCCGTCATGGACGCCATCGAGGCCGGTGCCTCCGGCCTCCTGCTCACAAGCACCCCGCCCCAGGAGCTCGCCGCCGCGATCCGTACCGTCCACGACGGCAGCTCCGTCATCTCCCCGGGGCCCACGCGCCGGCTGCTCACCGCCGCGCGCACTGGTCACGTCAGGGGTGCACGGGCCAGGGAGGGGGCCGGACGCCACGCCTCCGAGGACTCAGTCGAGGCGGTTCGGGCCGCCGAGGCCTCCCAGCAGGTCGCGGGCCTCACTCAGCGTGAGCGCGAGATCCTGGCGCTTATCGCCCTGGGGCTCACCAACCAGGAGATCTGCGACCGGGAGTGGCTGTCCATGCCCACGGTCACAACTCACGTAAGCCATCTGCTGTCCACAACCGGCTGCCGCGACCGGATCCAGCTCGTGCTGCTGGCCCTGCGCGGCGGCGTCGTCGACCCCGCCGACCTCCTGGGCCGGGCCTGAAGGCGAGCACTCAAGCCGCCTGCCGCTGCACCAGGACGGCCACGGTGCGCGCCGGCACCGAGATCGTCCCGCTGGCGCGGTCGAAGCCGGTGCGGCGCACCACCTCATCGGCCCCCTCGGACTGGATGGGGGAGAGACGGAAGTCCCGGCCCGCCAGCTCGGGCAGCGACTGCGTGAGCGTCTGACCCGAGGCGTTGAAGACCACCAGGACGGCGTCGAGCTCGGGGTCCACGTCGCTGCCGCCCCGGGTGTCGTCGATGAGCATGACGATCACTCCCGCCGGCGCCCCGAAACCCGCCCCCGGGAAGCTCAGCTTGTCCTGGATGAGGCGGGCCGAGCCCAGGCTGAACAGCGGCGTCGAGGCGCGCAGCCGCAGCAGATCCAGGGCCTGGGAGCGGGCCGCCGCGATCTCCTCGGGCGAGGGTCGCAGCCAGTCGTCCTGCAGCAGCGGCCCCTGGATCGCCCAGGAGCCCTCGTTGCGGCTGGCCGGCGGCAGGCCCCGCCCGAAACCATTGGACTGCCCCGTGAAATCGATGGTGTTGAACCAGTCCCCCGAGTTGTAGGAGTCCCGGTCCAGCGACTTGCTGCGCAGCAGCTCGGTGCCCGCGCACCAGAAGGCCGGCGACTGCGCCAGCGCCACCGTGGCCAGGCACACGGTGTTCATGCGCACCCGCTCGGCCACCGGCATGCCCTGGGGCAGCTTGTAGGCCAGCAGGTCGTAGAGCGTCTCGTTGTCGTGGGCGTCGACGTAGTTGACGTTCTCCTGGGGGTGGGAGGCGAAGGCCGCCGGCGCCCCGTTGTGGATGAGGTCGATGCCGCGGCGTACCGACCCGTCCGAGATCGTCATGACGTAGTCCTTGAGGTTGCCCGCCAGACCCAGGCGCACCAGGTCGGTGCGGTGGGCTAGATCCGCCGACTGCTCGTTCCAGCCGCGGTGATCCAGGCCGCTGGGCTGCGTGAGCAGGCCGGTGCCGAAGCCCTGGAAGACGCGGTGGTCGGGGTCGAAGGCGCCCCCGCCGTGGACGGCGTCACGCAGGCGGTCGTTGAAGGCACCGATCCCGGTGCCGTCGAGCTGTCCCTGGGTGGCCTGCACGAACAGGGCGTTGCCCGCGACCTCCCCGAAGTTCCAGCCCTCCCCGTACAGGTAGATGGAGCGGCCGTCGACGCCGTCGGCCTCCAGCGTCAGCTCGTCCAGGGCCTCCCGCACGCGCTCCATGACGGCGCGCGGGTGGTGGCCCATGAGGTCGAAGCGGAAGCCGTCGACCCGGTACTGGCGGACCCAGCGCACCACCGA
>CAJZFF010000023.1 GCA_915069725.1 uncultured Actinomyces sp. | reverse complement strand
GAGGGCCTGGCCGAGGGCGACTACGCCGGAGGGGCCCCGCGCCCCGGCGACATGGTCACCGTGCGCGTCACCCATGGCGCCCCCCACAATCTCATCGCCGACTCCGCCCGCTGCGGACGCGAGCTGGACCCGCTCGCCGCGGCCGCCAACGAGGCCCTCAAGCCCGGTGACCGCCTCTGGTTCGACGACGGCCCCGCCCTGTTCCAGGTGCGACGCACCCGCGCCGGGGACGCCTGGGAGCGCCGCCAGGCCGAGGCCTGCGCCACTCCTGAGCCCGACACCTCCCCGGTGAGCCTGGGTCTGCCCACCCTGCGCGTGGGCGCACCCATCTGACTGAATCCCACGTGAGGCTCTCTTCAGTGAATGAGTGCCCTTGTGTTCTGTACCTAGAGGTATGTACAGTTCTGGTGTCAGTTTCAGGAGGGAGCAGACTGGGTGGCCGCCGTGCCTCCCGGGGGTATGTCATGGTGAGGTATGTACAGTTCTGGCGTGGACTCGAGAGAGAAGCTGGTTGAGGCGATGGCAGAGCTGATGTGGGAGCGTGGTTACAGCGCCACGAGCCCGCGAGCGGTTCGCGAGCTCTCCGGCGTCGGTCAGGGGAGCATGTATCACTACTTCCCGACCAAGCGGGATCTCGGGCTGGCAGCTCTGAATCACAACTGCCAGATCCAGCTGGATTCCTGGAAGGCCGCGCTCAAGGACCTTGAGGACCCGCTCGAGATCCTCACTGCCTACCTCACCCTCCCGCGTGATCCGCTCAAAGGCTGCCGAGTCGGTCGGATGGCCCAGGACAAGGCGGTGGTGGCCGACGACGGTCTTCGTGAGCCGGTCGCCGAGGCCTTCGCCCGGCTTCGCGAGATGCTGGCCGCTGTCATTGGCATGGCCAGGTCGCAGGGGCGTCTGCCGGCAGACCTTGAGCCGGACCACCTGGCTCGCACGATGGTCGCCGTCGTTCAGGGCGGTTATGTCCTGGCCATGGCCGAGCAGGACAGGGCCCCGTATGACGCGGCCTGTCAAGGTGCCCTCGAGCTGCTCCGCGTAGCGGCCGGGACCACCGGCGCGGCCCCTGGCGGCGACGGGTCCGCCTCCTCCTGATCCTGACAAGTCGGAGTCGGTGTCCGCCGGCGCCACCATTCACCGAAGGAGAAGGATCATGACTATTCGTATCGGTATCAACGGCTTCGGACGTATCGGACGCACATACCTGCGTGCCGTGCTGGCCGGCGCAGCGGACGTCGAGGTCGTTGCCGTCAACGACCTGACCGACGCAGGCACGCTGGCCACGCTCTTGGAGTGGGACTCAGTGGCCGGGCACCTCGACGGCGTTGCCACCGACGGCGAGGACCTTGAAGTCGCAGGGCGGACCATCAAGGTCTTCTCCGAGCCGGACCCGGCCAAGATCCCCTGGGGTGAGGTCGGGGTCGACGTCGTCATCGAGTCCACCGGGTTCTTCGTTGACCGGGATAAGGCCGCCCAGCACCTCAAGGGAGGCGCCAAGAAGGTCATCGTCTCCGCACCCGCCAAGGGCGACGTCCCCACCTTCGTCCTGGGGGTCAACGACGGCCAGCTGGATGTCTCCGCCGCCGACGTGTTCTCCAACGGATCGTGCACCACCAACTCCCTGGCTCCGCTCGCCAGGGTCCTCCACGACGCCTTCGGGATCGAGAGCGGTCTCATGACGACGATCCACGCCTACACCGGGGACCAGCGGCTTCACGACGCGCCTCACAAGGACCTGCGTCGGGCGCGCGCTGCCGCCGCCTCCATCGTTCCCACCTCCTCAGGGGCCGCTCGGGCTATCGGTCTGGTCATCCCCGAGCTCGACGGGCGTCTGACCGGTGCTTCCCTGAGGGTTCCGGTCCCGGTCGGCTCGATCACCGACCTCACCGTGGTCACCTCCCGTCCGGCAACGGTCGAGGACGTCAATGCGGCCTTCCGTGAGGCTGCCGATCACGGGCCGCTGGCCGGATACCTGCAGTACTCCCAGGCGCCGATCGTCTCCCACGACATCGTTGGCAACCCGCACTCCTCGATCTTCGATGCGCCTCTTACCGAGGTGATCGACGGTCAGGTAAAGGTCTTTGGGTGGTACGACAACGAGTGGGGCTTCTCCAACCGCCTCGTGGAGTTCTCCCAGAGGATCGGTGAACAGCTCTGACTCGTGCTGCGCCTTGGATGCGGTGCGGTGCGGGCTCAGTGCCGATTCCGGTCGTACAGCCCGCACCCTCCGCGTCCGACGGCGAGCGATGGGAAAAACGGGACGGGGGCCGTCTGAGAATCCCGTCTGTTTTGCGCTGACGGTGGAGCGGGCCGGGCTGCGCTGGGGAGCACCCCGCAGGCCCCGCTAGGCTGGGAGGCATGCCCAGCTTCGACGCCAGCTCTGCTGCCGCCGCCACGGTCCCCAGGCCCGTGGACGTCGACCGTATCCACGAGTGCGTCAAACGACTGGGACTGCGCTACTTCATCGACGACGAGGGCGACATCGGCATCCCCTGGCGCTACGTCACCGTCCACGCCATCTTTCAGGACACCAGGGCCGTCCAGATGCGCGGGATCTGGCACCGCATCGCCGACACCGAGCACCTGACCCAGCTGCGCGCCCTGGTCGAGGACTGGAACACCACCCGCATCGGCCCCAAGGCCTACCTCACCGTCGCCGACGGCGGAGTCGTGCGTCTTCACGGCGAGTACACCTACCCCCTCGAGGCGGGAATGACGGACCGACAGCTCGAGGACTTCGTCTTCGGTGGCTGCCGGCTCATCGTCGCCCTCATGCACGAGGCCGAGGAGCAGTTCCCCGACGAGCTGCGCGGAAGCCTGGAGCCGTGATGCCCAGACTGCAACGCCTCACCGACTTCATCGCACGCCTCCTGGGCAAGGAGTGGGATGTGCGGGCGCTGGACCGCCGGCGCAGCAGCGGGCCGGTCGACCCCCAGAGCCGACCCGACGAGCCCCCGACCATCTCGCCGTACGTCACAGGTCACGTGGAACCCTCAGCCCCAGGGGAATCAGCCGACTCAACCACTCCGGCCGACTCCAGCGGTCCATCGGAGCCGGCCAGGACAACCGCCTCGGCACAGACCCTGGACGCCTCACGCAGCTGGTCGAGCACATCAGGCCGGTCGGAGGAGGAACCTGCAGCGGAAGGACCGGGCGCCGACCGCTCCTCGGGCCTGGAGTCGGCCGACGAGGAGCCCCAGGCACTGACCCTGGCCCGGATCGAGTCCATGCTCACCGGCCCCATGGAGTACAACGTCCAGCTGACCGAGGACCGCGAGCACCCCTGCCTCCTGGGCACCTGGGACTCCTTCCCCTTCGTCATCGAGATTCCTGAGGGGCACGACGGCTGGCTCCTGGTCTCCGGGGACTGGGATCAGGCCGCTCCCGCCTCCCAGCGCGACGAGATCGCCGCCAGCGTCAATGACTGGAACCGGGACAAGTTCTTCCCCACCGTCGGCGTCGTCGACACCCCCATCGGTCCGCTGGTACGCGCCACCTACCTCACCGACCTGTCCGCCGGGGCCACCGACGCCCAGCTGCGCCTCCACCTGGACACGGCGTTGTCCGCCTGCACCCAGGCGCTCAGCCTCGTGGGCCCCCTCCTGCCGGAGATCTGAGCCCCATGAGCCCAGGGTCTCCGCGCGCCCCCCGTCTGCCCAGACTCGCCGTCGTAGGGCCCACCGCCACCGGTAAGTCGGCCCTGGCCCTCGACCTCGCCGAGATGATACAGACCGACGAGCCGGAAACCCGCGCCGAGATCATCAACGCCGACGCCTCCCTGCTCTACCGCGGCATGGACATCGGCACCGCCAAGCCCAGCCCCGCCGAGCGGGCCCGCGTCCCCCACCACCAGATCGACGTCCTCACCGTCAGGGACCGGGCGTCCGTCGCGGCCTTCCAGCGCAGCGCCCGCGGAGACATCGACGCCGTCGAGTCACGGGGCCACCTGCCGATCATCGCCGGAGGCTCCGGCCTGTACGTGCGGGCCCTGACCGACGACCTCGACTTCCCCGGCACCGACCCGGCCGTGCGCACCCGCCTGAGCGAGCGCGCCGAGCAGGAGGGAACCGCCGCCCTCCACGCCGAGCTGGCCCGCCTCGACCCGGCCGCCGCCGAGCGCGTCGAGACCTCCAACACCCGCAGGATCGTGCGAGCCCTGGAGGTCATCGAGATCACAGGTCGTCCCTTCTCCGCCTCCTTGCCCCGCTACGAGGACATCGCCCCCACCGTCCACATCGCCCTGCGCTGCGAGCGTCGGCTCCTGGACCTGCGCATCAACGAGCGGGCCCGCGCCATGTTCGAGCACGGACTGGTCGAGGAGGTGGAGACCCTCATCGACCAGGGCATCCGGGAGGGGGAGACCGCCCCGCGCGCCATCGGCTACGCCCAGGCGCTCGCGGTCATCGACGGGACCATGAGCGTGACCGAGGCGGTCGACTCCACCGCTCTGGCCACCCGCCAGCTCGCCTCCCGCCAGATCAAGTGGTTCCGGCGTGACCCACGGCTGCACTGGATCGACGTCGCCCTCACCGAGGCCGGGCAGTGCACTGACTCCGAGCGCTCCCGGCTTACCCGGCAGGCATGGGAGCTCGTCTGCGCGCGTCGCGGCGTCGCTTAGGCTAGGGGCCATGCCGCACTCGACAGGTCTTCGCGGTCTTGAGCTCATCAAGGGCCACGCGACCCTCAACGACTTCCTCATGCTGGTCGACCCCGGCTGCGAGGTTGCCATCAGCGGCGCCGACATCGCCGCGGTCTGCGACCGCCACAGCGGCATCGGCGCCGATGGCTTCGTACGCGTCGTACGGACCACCGCCCTGCCCGGAGCCGGGGCCTTCGCCGCCTCCGTGCCCGAGGCCGAGTGGTTCATGGACTACTACCGCGCCGACGGATCCGTGGCCGAGATGTGCGGCAACGCCGCACGCCTGTTCGCCCACGTCCTGGACCGTGAGGGGCTGTACCCCATCGCCGACGGCGAGTCGGTCACCATCGGCACGCGCGGCGGGGCCCGCACCATCACCCGCCTGGGCGAGCTGTGGACCGTGGACATGGGGCCGGCCCGCCTGGCCAGCCCCGAGGAGGCCGACGACGAGGGCTGGGACACGGCCGTCGACGTCCCCGGCCTGGCCGGACAGCGGGCCGCCCTGAGCGTGGAGATCTCCGGCCCCCACACCGTCGTCGCCCTGGGGGAGGAGAGCGAGCTCGAGGCGGCCGCCTTCGCCGGGCTCACCGACTCCGCGGCTCCGGTCGCCTACGACCCCGCCCCCGAGGCCGGCACCAACCTCGAGCTCGTCGTGCCGCTGGGGGAGGAGACCGACCCCGACACCCAGTCATCGGTGGGTATCGCCCGCGTGCGCGTCCTGGAACGCGGCGTGGGGGAGTCCCTCTCCTATGGAGCGGGGTGCTGCGCCGTCGCCGTCGCCCTGCACACCTGGACCGGTCCGGGCGCTCCCGAGGACTACCGGCTGCTCGTCCCCGGCGGAGAGATGGGGGTCCACGTGGACGCCGACCCCCTGGGCGAGGGCGGCAGCGTGCTGCTGACCGGCCCGGCCACGATCACCGGGCGGGTCACCGTCGTCTGAGGTGCCTCAGACCCACCGCCACCCGCACTGCTCCCGGACGTCGCACCGACGCCACATCCGAGAAGAGAAACCGACCACCACTATGAGCCAGCCATCCACACGCTCTGTCGTCAGCACCATCCTGCCGACCGGCCTGATGCTCTTCGCCCTGTTCTTCGGGGCGGGCAACCTCATCTTCCCGCCCCTGCTGGGCGCCGCCTCGGGCAGATCCTTCATTCCGGTCATGGTGGGTTTCCTCGCCACCGGGGTGCTCATGCCACTCATCACCGTGGTCGCCGTCTCCACCTCCGGTGAGGGAATCCTGGGCCTGGCTCGCAGAGTAGGACCCCGATTCGGCACCGTCATGCCTCTGGCGGTCTATCTGGCGATCGGCCCGCTCTACGCCATCGCCCGGGTCACCACGGTCGCCTACGAGCTGGCGACCCGCCCGGTGCTCGAGCTGCTGGGGATTCAGGACTCCCGTCTGGCCCTGCTGGTGCACGTGACGGTGTTCATGGGGGTGTCCTTCAGCATCGCCCGCAGCCCGAGCCGCCTGGCCGACCGCGTCGGGCGCTGGCTCACTCCCGCCCTGCTGGCCCTGCTGGCCCTGCTGTGCGGGGTCACCATCGTGATGTCCCCCGGGGTGGAGCGCGAGGCCATCGAGCCCTACGCGAGCGCTCCCCTGACCAACGGGCTGACTCAGGGCTACCTCACCATGGACGTCCTGGCGGCCACCGTCTTCGGCATCGTCGTCATCACCTCTCTGCGCGAACGCGGCCTGACCTCCCCTCGCGCCCTGGTGCGCGGCACGGTCCTGTCCGGTGGTATCGCCGCCGTGCTCCTGGGGCTGGTGTACGTCGGACTGGCCGTCCTGGGGACGCGTACCCGCGGGCAGATCACCGTCGACACCAAGGACGGCACCGCGCTGCTGCGCAACGCGGCCTCCTCCACGCTGGGGACCTCGGGCGTCGTCATCTTCGCCGCCATCGTCATCCTGGCCTGCCTGACCACCGCCGTGGGCCTGATGGCCTCCTGGGCCGGCTACGCCTACACCGCCTGGCCGGCCGTCTCCTTCAACCGACAGCTCGCCGCCTGCGCGATCGTCTCCTTCACCCTGGCCAACCTGGGCCTGAGCGCCATCCTCAAGATCGCGGGACCGTTGCTGTTCCTGCTCTACCCCCTGGCCATCGCCCTGGTCGCCGTGACCCTGGTCGACGCCGTGGCACCCGGACGGCTCAAGGCCGCCTACCGGTGGTGCGTGACCACAGCCGGGATCCTCGGATCCGTGCCCGCCATCACCGCCGCCGGCTGGGATGGCCCCAGCAGGCTGCTGGCGAGAACCGGGCTGTGGAGCGACTCCACCGGATGGATCCCTCCGGCACTCCTCGCCCTGGGGATCGGCATCGTCCTGGACATCCGCTCCGGAGCCTGGTTCACGCCCGCCCCCGGGGAGCCTCCCAGCCGTGCTCAGCAGGACGTCGAGCACGCCGCGGCCTCGCAGCTGTGAGCGGTCCGGCACGCGGTAGCCTCTCGACGTGCCCACGCCTCACCCCCGCGACCCAGCCCAGACGCCGCGTACGAACCATGAGCGGCTTCTGCCGACGCTTCTCATCCCCGCCTTCGTCACGCTGCTGGCCGTCTCCTCGGTCAATGTCATCCTGCCGGCGGTCTCCCACAGCCTGAGCGCCGGCACCGCCGGGCTCCAGCTCGTCGTCTCCGGTTACGCCCTCGTCTTCGGGGTCGTCCTCGTCCCGGCCGGCCGCGCCGGTGACGTCATGGGACGAGGGCGGCTCTTCGTCATCGGCATGCTCCTGTTCGGCGCCGGTTCGCTCGCCTCGGGGCTGGCTCCCGACGTCGTCACCCTCAACCTGGCCCGTGTCGTCATGGGAGTCGGCTCAGGGCTGCTCAACCCGCAGGTGACCGGCATGATCCAGCAGTACTACTCCGGTGAGGCCCGAGGACGCGCCTTCGGGCTCTTCGGCGCTGTCATCGGGGTCTCGGTGGCGCTGGGGCCCGTACTCAGCGGCGGGTTCATCGGCTGGCTCGGGGACGACTGGGGCTGGCGCGCCTCCTTCCTCGTCAACGTCCCCCTCACTCTGGCCGGCGTGTGGGCCGCGCGCCGCTACCTGCCGGCCTCCGCCTGGTGCAGGGGAAGCGACACAGGCCAGACGGAACAGGCGGACAGCCCCGACGGCGATGCCGCCGGGGCCGCCCACCGCGGCGGAGTCGATCTCGACCCGGTGGGGATGGGGCTGCTCGCCGTCGGCACGCTGCTCATCATGATCCCCTTCATGGAGGCCTCGGCCGGCACCTGGATCTGGGGCCTGGAGGTCGCCGGCATCGGCGTCATCGGCGCCTGGGTGGCCTGGGAGAAGCGCTACCGGTCCAGGGGCGGCGCCCCCATGGTGGACCTCAGCCTGCTGGCCATCCCCTCCTTCGCCTACGGCAGCCTGGCCATCGCCGTGTACTTCCTGGGCTACACCAGCGTGTGGATCATCGTGGCCCAGTACGTCCAGGCCGGCCTGGGCTCCACCGCGCTGGCCAGCGGCCTCATTGGAGTCCCAGCCGCCCTGGCGGGATCGATCGCCGCCGCCGTCGCCGGCCGCCGGGTGATCCGGGTGGGGCGGGTCATGGTGCTCGGCGGCATGGTGCTCGGCATGGTTGGGCTGCTGGGAAGCATCGGCATCATGCACATGCACGCGCGCGAGGGCTGGAGCCCCTGGTGGCTGACCCTCACGCTGCTGGTGCTCGGAGTGGGGCAGGGCCTCGTGGTCTCCCCGAACCAGACCCTCTCCCTGGCCGACGTCCCCCTGGAGTACGCCGGAGCCGCGGGCGGCATCCTCCAGACCGGTGAGCGCATCGGCGCCTCCATCGGCATCGCCGTCATCACGGGCCTGACCTTCCGCGTCTCGCACTCCTCGGGCTGGGAGGTCGCCGCCCAAGCCGGTCTGCTGGCCGTCGTGGCCACCATCGCCGTGGCTGCAGGGGTCGCGGTCATCGACCTGCGCGTGGCGAGGCGACGACGCCGGTAGCCGGGCGGGCTCCGCCCGGGCACGGCCCGGCGTCCTGTCAGCCGTGCCGGCGGCGCACTCGCAGGACCCTGAAGCCCTTCGAGGAGGCCATTCGGTTCACGTCCCAGCCCTGGTTCTTCAACCAGGTCGCCAGGGAGTCGGCTCCCAGGTTCTTGAGCACCACCAGCCAGGCCTCGCCGTCGTCGGACAGCAGCGCCAGCCAGTCCAGCAGCAGGGCGTGCAGGGCCTCCTTGCCGATGCGCACCGGAGGGTTGGACCAGATGAGGTCTACCGGCGTCGAGCTCTCGCTCAGCTCGGCCAGCAGCGTGTCGGCCGGGGTGGTCCTCACGTTGTCCAGGCCTGCGGCGGCGGCGTTGCGTGCGGTCAGGGCCAGGGAGCGTTCGTTGACATCGGTGGCCAGGACCTGTGCCTGCGGAGCGGCCCCGGCCAGGGCCAGCGTGATCGGCCCCCATCCGCAGCCCAGGTCGAGGAACGTGCCGGTCTGGGCCGGATCGGGGACGTGATCGAGGAGGACCTGGGTGCCCTTGTCGAGGCGGTCGGCGCTGAAGACGCCCGAGGCCGTGACCACCGTGCGCTCGACGCCGCGGATCGAGAAGCGGTGGGTGCGCTCCTCGGCATCGACGGCGGGGGAGGTGGTGAAGTAGTGCTCGCTCACGCCCACCAGGCTACCCGGGCTCTGCTCGCCGACAGAGAGGAAACCAAGGCGGTCATCAGTCCGCTGCCTCCTTGCCAGGCGAGGAGTACCGATTTTGCGAGATGCGGCTTTATGATAATACGATCGTGTCTCCATAGGGGTGCGGACGGTAGGAGAGGGATGTTGTCATGAGCCGATACAGGGCTCTTGCAAAGGCGCTCAGCGGCTGGGCAATCTTGACGTTGGGGGTGACTCTTTCGATAGCGATCGCACAGGCTGTCGGATCCAGGACTGAGACCGGACCCGCATTCATTCGCGTGTCTCAGGCATTTCTGGTCACATTGTTCGTCGTTCCCGCGATCGTGGCTTGTCGTCGTCTCCTTGACCGCAGGACTCTCGCCGGGATGGGCCTATCACGTCACTGGCCCGCCGCGGCCGCGACCGGGGTGGCCGTCGGTGTCGTGACCGGGGCTGTTGTGTGGACACCCGTGTTCTTGATCGGCTGGGCCCGGTTCGATCACCTTGAACCGGCGGCGCTCGCAACCTTCCTCGCAGTCAACGCGGTCGTCCTGCTACTGTACGAGGCATTGCCGGAGGAGATCGCGCTGCGCGGCTACGGGTGGTCGACTTTACGGGAAAGTTGGGGCCCGCTCGCGGCCACCATGACGATCACGGTTCTCTTCTGCCTCAGTACGGCGTTGAGCAATCTGATTCGAATGACGTCAACGCTCGTTCTAGGGGGCGAAACGACGGGCTTCTCTCTGGCGCCGAGCGGTAACGACCCCTTTTTCTACATAGTTTTGCTGTTCGTCTTCGGCCTCACACTGGTTGCGGCCCGACGGATCCCACTACCGGGTGCGCTCACCTCTGCGATCGCCTTCCATCACACGTTTCTCACCATCAACCGCGTGCTTCTGGGCGGTCTTGATTGGATCGACTCCGGGGTCGGGATCGAGTTCGCCACGCCCGAGGTGGCCGGGATCAGCCTTGTGCACGCTGCGCTTGCCGGAACTGTCTTCATGGTGGTGCGGCGGTGGCTGGAACGCCGCACAGCGGTTGTACCGAGGCGGGTAGCCTGATGTGATGACGATGTCTCCGCTACCATCCGACCCTGTGTTGGAAGGTCCGGTAGCACATCGGAGAAGCCAACGGGAGGCGCCTCCGGGGCCGTCGTCGGAGCCCTCGCCCCGAACATCGAGGTCTACGTCCTCGGGGAGATCCTGCGGGGCCTGGCCGCCGGGGCCATGGCCACAGGTGTGGCGATCATCGGGGCGCTGCGCGCCTCCAGCCCCTGGTTCTGGCCCGGAGTCGCCGGCGGGACCGCACTGGTGCTCTGGTCCTGCTCCCGCGTCCTGCCTGCAGGGACCCTGTGCCTGGCGGTCGGCCGGCGCGCGGGCATCGCCACCCTGATGTGGGTGTGCGCCTTTTTCCCGACCCTGGACTACCTGGTTGCTCCCAGCGCCCACGATGTCCTGGACATGACCCCGACCCAGATCGGCTGGGCGCTCACCGCAGGCGGTATCGGCTGGTCGGTCGTCGCGCTTGTCTGCGGGGCCCATCCGGCGCGGGAACTGAAGGCCTACCGCCGCCGCACCACGCTGGCCGCGGCCTTCGTCGCCCCCACGGCATCCGGTGTCGAGACGGACCGGCTGTGGCCGACACTCATCTTGCTCGCCGTGGGGCTCCTCCTCACCCCGCTGCTGGCCCGACGCGCCGCCCGAGTCGGCGGGTGGCCCCACGCGCCCGCGGGCAGTACCATCGCCCCCATGTGGATCCTTCGTATGCGCTGAAACGGCGGCCGGCGCCGCTCCCCGCCAGAACATCGCGCCCCATCGGAGGGGCGCAGGCATACGACGAAGGACTTTTTGTGACCCATCACCACTCCACTACCCCCACCACCCCCTCTACCGCTGAGGACGCAGCAGACCTCCACGACACCCGTGACGACCATAAGGGCCGTGACGTCCGTGACGTTCACGACGTCCATGATGTTGTGGCCCGGGTCCTCTCCCGGACCGGAACCGCCCTGGCCTCCACCGCCGCCCAGCACGAGCACGCCGATGGCTACGCGGACGGCCTCGACGACGGCGCCCTGGAGCGAGAGGCCCGCGCCGCCCGCCGCCGTGTGGCCG
>CAJZFF010000022.1 GCA_915069725.1 uncultured Actinomyces sp. | reverse complement strand
CAGGTGATGCGTCCCGGCCCCGGCCGAGGTGGTGGAGCGGGCCCAGACCGGATCCGAGCCGATCCCGGGTCCTCGCGGTCAGTCGCGGAAGTAGCTCAGCAGGCGCAGGAACTCCACGTAGAGCCACACGATGGTGAGGACCAGGCCGAAGGCCCCCGCCCAGGCGTAGCGCCGGGGCAGACCGTTGCGGACCCCGTTCTCAATGGACTCGAAGTCGATCGCCAGGAAGAAGGAGGCCAGGATGACCGCGAGGATTCCCAGCGGAATGCCCAGCGGGATCCCCATGATGGTCAGGGAGCGCAGGCCCCAGGCGCCGGTAGTGGCGCCGGTCATCATAAGGACGAAGTTGATGAGGCTGAAGATCATGTAGCCGAAGGTGGCCACGACCACCACTCGACGGAACCTGCCCTGGACCCGGAAGCCGCCGTAGGAGTAGGCCGTGAGCATGGCGCCGAAGGTGGCCAGCGTCGCGAGCACGGCCTGGACGACGATCCCCTCGTAGCGGGCCTCCATGATGCCGGAGAAGCCGCCCAGCAGCAGTCCCTCGAAGGCCGCGTAGGCCAGGATGAGGGCCGGGGAGGGCTCCCGCTTGAAGCTGTTGACCAGGCCCAAGACGAAGGCACCGATGGCACCGGCGAACACCGCCATGGCGCCCAGGCTGAAAGTCGCCTCATCGGAGCTGGTCACCAGGCTCCAGGACAGGGCGCCCGTGGCCAGGATGACGGCGAACATGCCGGCGGTGCGGATGATGACGTCGTCGTAGGTCATGCGGCGCATGTCCGCGTTGGTGGCCGACGGCGCCTGGTACTGGGTCTCCAGGCCGGCCATCTGCTCGGGAGTCACCTGGCCGTAGCCGGCCGCCTGCTGACCGTACTGGTTGCCGTACTGGCTGGCGGCCTGACCGTACTGCTGGCCGTAGCCGCTTGCCTGCTGGCCGTACTGACCGGCCTGGTAGCCGGGCATGGTGGGGTAGCCGTTGGGCGTCTGGGCCGGGGCGGTCCCGGGCGCATGGCCGCCTTCCTTGAAGGCGGTGCTTCGGCTGAAGAAGGGGTTGGACATGTTCCTCTCATCCTCTCTGAGGGGGCTGGGACCGTCGGCCCGGAGAGGCCGCCGCTCGCAGTCCGGTCCGGCCGCCACGGACCGGCACCGGAAACTGCGCACATTATACGCAGCCCCCGCCCGGTCAGGGGAACCTATTTCCCTCACAACGTAGCCATGTGGGGAGAGATCCCCACTCGCGCACCACGTGCCGCCGTCTCCTCGACGCCCTACGGCGTCACATCGACCGATCGGTTCTCATCCTCCAGGAGGACCCTCCTCCCCCTGACGGACCCGCCCCGGCCGAACCCGGCTTCGTCACCTCGGCCGATTCGCCGACGACGGCGCATTCCTAGGCTGGAGCCATCCGGTTGCTCCGTGGGAGCAGCCCCCTGGAGGAACCACGGAGATCCATCCATCCCCTGGCCAGAGGCCCACGTGGAAGAGAGAACATCATGATCGAGGCAGTCAATCTCACCAAGCGCTACGGCAAGAAGACCGCGGTAGACAACATCTCCTTCACCGTCGAGCCCGGCACCGTCACCGGCTTCCTGGGCCCCAACGGGGCGGGCAAGTCCACCACGATGCGCATGATCATGGGCCTGGACAAGCCCACCAGCGGCAAGGTCACCATCAACGGGCGCCCCTACCGGCAGCTGTCGGCCCCCCTGTGCGAGGTCGGCGCCCTGCTGGACGCCAAGGGCCTGCACGGCTCGCGCAGCGCCCGCAACCACCTGCGCCAGCTGGCCGCCTCCAACGGCATCCCCGCCAAGCGGGTCGATGAGGTCCTTGACATCACTGGCCTGACCTCGGTGGCCAAGAAGCGCGTCAAGGGCTTCTCCCTGGGCATGGGCCAGCGCCTGGGCATCGCCGCCGCCCTCCTGGGCGACCCCGGCGTGCTCCTGTTCGACGAGCCCGTCAACGGCCTGGACCCCGAGGGCGTCAAGTGGGTGCGTGAGACCTGCCGCCGCCTGGCCGGCGAGGGCCGCACCGTGTTCATCTCCTCCCACCTCATGAGCGAGATGGCCCAGACCGCCGACCAGCTCCTGGTCATCGGCCGCGGCCGCATCCTGTCGGCCGGACCGGTCGACGACGTCATCGCCTCGGCCACCACCGACCGGGTACGCGTGGCCTCCCCTCAGGCCACCCAGCTCGCCGAGCTCATGGCCTCCCGCAACCTGGCCGCCCGGCCCGTGGCCCCCAACGTCCTGGAGACCACCGCGACCACCGCCGCCACCATCGGCGAGCTGGCCGCCCAGGGCGGCATCGTCCTGCACGAGCTCACCACCATCCACGCCAGCCTCGAAGAGGCCTACATGACTCTGACCAGCGACTCCGTGGAGTACCGCGCCGATCCCACCTCCCAGAACCAGGTGCAGCAGGCCGTGCAGCAGGCCGTGCCGCGGGCCTCTGCCCGGGGCTGAGGCCCGAGCCCTCAGCGCGCCGCGCTCGCCATCAACCGCTCCATTCGTCTCACTCCAGAAGGCACAGCCATGAGTACCCACGTTCCAGCACACGCATCCGCCACGCCCGCAGGCCCCGCACCGGCACGCACCGCCGTCAGGACAGCCCCCGCAGGCTCCGCATCACACCCAGCCGGCCCGGGCATTCAGGGCCGCCAGACCCTCCTGCGCTCCGTGCACTCGGAGTGGATCAAGTTCTGGACACTGCGATCGACATGGATCACCTCCTTCATCGCCATCGCCCTGACCGTTCTGTTCGGCGCCGGCCTCACCGCCGTCCTCGGACGGACTGAGGAGTACCAGGACACGGCGAAGAACCTCATCACTCAAGGCCTGACATTCGGGCAGGTCGTGGTCGCGGTCCTGGGAGCCCTCATCATCACCGGGGAGTACTCCTCGGGACAGATCCGTTCCTCCCTCGCCGCCGCCCCCAGGCGCGGGCAGCTCCTGGTGTCCAAGGCAGTGGTCCTGGCCATCGTCTCCTTCCTCCTGGGAAGCCTGTCCGTCTTCCTGTCCTGGGCGATCTCCAAGCCCTTCATCGGTGAGCACGCCGGTTCTCTCACCGACTCGCACTACATCGGCTACATCTGGGGCTCGGGCCTGGTCTTCGCCGTCATCGCCCTGATGGCCCTGGGGCTCGGCTTCCTGCTGCGCTCCACCGCCGGCACCATCACCGTGATCGTCTCCATCCTGTTCATCATCAGCGGCCCCCTCCAGCTCGCCGCCAGCAAGTGGCCATGGCTGTTCAAGATCGTCGGCTGCCTTCCCGGCATCGTCTCCGAGGCCGTCTCCGACCCGTTCCAGCTCACCACCGTGTGGGGCACGGAGGGACCCCAGTTCCTCACCCACGGCCAGGCCATCGCGGTCTTCGCCGCTTGGGCGCTCGTCCCGCTCATCGCCGCCTGGTTCGTCTTCTCCCGGCGCGACGCCTGAGCGGGCGACTCCCCCGCCGTCAGCCGGAGGCGAGCCCATGTCAGCCCCCGCGTCCTCTCACCAGGCCTCCGGATCCGCCTCGCCCCACGAGGGTCCCGGCGCCCCTCCTGCCTCTGCAGCAGCCGACGTCCCCGACGGCGCAGCCGCGTCGGTCATGAAGGGCCGGGCGGGCGCCGGGCTGCCCGCGGCCCTGACCGACCCCGCGCTCCTGCACCGCCTCATCCGTTCCCTGCCGGCGTCGTCCTTACCCGATCCGACGCTCCCCGCCTCCGGCAGCGACAGGAACCGTCACCGTACCCATCCTCGAAGGCGTGCGTCTCAGCCGCACAAGTCGACGTCGATCACGACCCCCTGGAATGACACACTGAGCCCTATGTCCAGCCAGCTGCCAGCCCCTCAGCCCGGCCGTCCAGCCACCGACACGCCCACCGAGGACGACGTCGAGCTCCCGCCCGAGCCACGGGGCCTGCTGCGCACACTCAGCCGGTGGTACCACCGCCATCCGACGATCATCGACATCTCCATCGCTGCCGGCGTCGTCGCCTACAGCCTCATCGTGACTATCCCGCTTCTCCTACGCCCAAGCAGCCCGGCGCGAACCTATCCCATCCTGCCTCTGGCGTTGATCGCGATCGCACTGATGGGGGTCGCGCTGTCACTTCGCCGGCGTTTCCCCCTGTGGTGCTGGGCCGCCATCCTCCTGATCCCGGAGACGTATCAGTTCGTGGTGCTGCACGCCTTCCACCTCACTAAGGAGCAGCTGATATACGCTGCCATCGGCATCAGCGGCGTGGGACTGATATCAATCACCATCGCCTTGGGCGCCGTCGCCTCGCACCGCAAACCGTCCGCCGCATGGACAGCGGGGGGCATCTCCCTGGTGGTTCTCGTCATGGACGTCATTCTGACGAATCCTGGCCTAACGGTTGGGGAGATCCTGCGCAACGCCGCCATCCTCATTCTCCTCATCCTGGTCGGCATCCTGGTCGGCTTCAATACCCGCTCCGCCCGCCTGCGGCTCAAGGCCATAGAGCTACGCTCGGCCCGGTTGGCCCTGGCCAGCGAACAGGCGGTGCTGCTGGCGGCCGCTGAGGAGCGCAGTCGCATCGCCCGGGAGATGCACGACGTCGTCGCCCACTCCCTGGCCGTCATGATTACGATGGCCGACGGCGCCGCCGCCATCGTGGAGCGCGATCCAGCCACGGCCAAGCAGGCCATCGAGACCCTGGCTGAGGCCGGACGCAGCGCCCTGGCCGACACTCGCCGCCTGGTGGGGGTCCTGCGAGAGGACCCCTCGGTGGCGGCAGAACAGGCCCCGCAGTCCCCGGAGCCGCCTGCACCCTCGGAGGGCTCACCGTCGTCGGCCCGCCAGCAGGAGGTCCGCGACCTGCCGGTACCCGAGTTCGCCCCCCTGGGGACGGTGACGCCGGTCGAGCCCAGCGCCCCCATCGCCAACCTGCGTCAGCAGGCCACCGACGGCGCGGGCGACCGCTCCCGCGGGGACCTGCCCCTGGCCCCCTCCCCCGAGCAGGCCGACATCACCGAGCTCGTCAAGCGCTTCGTGGCGGCGGGGGTGCCGGTCACCTACCGGTGGGTGGGTGCGGCGCTCCCAGCGGACAAGGCCCTCCAGCTCACCGTGTTCCGCATCGCCCAGGAGGCCCTGACCAACGTGCTGCGCTACGCCCCGACGACGCCGGCCGTCAGCGTCGACGTCGAGCGGCACGTCGGCACCGTGGTCCTCACCGTGGACAACGAGGCCGCCCCCGGCACGCGCCCGATGCACGGATCCGGCAAGGGGCTGATCGGCATGCGCGAACGCGCTTCGGTCTATGGTGGGACCGTACAGGCCGGCCCGACGCCCACGGGTTGGCGAGTCCGTGCGGTCCTGCGCTGGGACGAGCATGACGAAGGGACTTTCTCATGGCAGACGCCCCTGTGAACAGCGGCGATCCCCTCCAGCCCAACGGGTCTGAGCGCCCCGGCGAGGTCAGCGGCCCGGTCAGCGTCGTGCTCGCCGACGACCAGGCGCTCATGCGCATGGGCTTCCGCATGGTGCTGGAGGCCGAGGAGGACATCACCGTCGTCGGTGAGGCCTCCGACGGCACCTCCGCCCTGGCCCAGGCCAAGGCCCTGCACCCCGACGTCATCCTCATGGACGTGCGCATGCCGGGGATGAACGGCATCGAGGCCACCGAGCTCATCGCCCGGGAGTGCCCGGGCACGCGCGTGCTCATCCTGACCACCTTCGACCTGGACGAGTACGCCTTCGCCGGGCTGCGCGCCGGGGCCTCCGGCTTCCTGCTCAAGGACACCCGGCCCACCGAGCTCGCCGAGGCGATCCGCACCGTGGCCTCCGGGGAGGCGGTCGTCTCGCCGCGCATCACCCAGCGGATGCTGGAGATGTTCGCCTCCCACCTGCCGGACGACGGAAGCCAGGCGATCGATGAGGACCCCCGGATCGCCTCGCTCACGCCACGGGAGAAGGAGATCCTCGTGCTCATGAGTCAGGGCATGTCGAACGCGGAGATCGCCGCGCACCTGGTCGTCTCGGCCACCACCGTCAAGACCCACGTGGGCAACGTGCTCGCCAAGCTCGACGTGCGAGACCGGGTCCAGGCCGTCGTCGTCGCCTACGAGACCGGCCTCATGGCCTGAGGGCCTGGCCCTCAGCGGGGGGCGTGGAGGCGCTGCTGGGCGTCGTCGAAGCCGGCCGTGACGACTTGTTCGACGGCGTCGGCGGCCTGCTCCAGGGTGACGCCGAGGTCGGCGCGCTCACGGCCGGGGAAGTCGGACAGGACGAAGTCGGAGGGGTCCTGGCGTCCCGGCGGGCGGCCGATGCCTACGCGCAGGCGCGCGTAGTCCTTGGTGGAGACGGACTTGCTGATGGAGCGCAGGCCGTTGTGACCGCCTTCGCCGCCGCCGCGCTTGAGGCGCAGCTCGTGGGCGGGCAGGTCGAGCTCGTCGTGGATGACGAGCAGGCGGCTGGCGGGGTCGATCCCGTAGTAGGAGACGAGCCCGGCCACGGGGCCGCCGGAGAGGTTCATGAGCACCGAGGGCTCGGCCAGGATGACACCGGGGCCGGGGGCTCCGCCGGGCATCATGCCCAGCCTGCCCTCGGCCACGCGGGCACGGGCCTTCTTGTGCTGGGAGAACCGGGACCCGGTGCGCTCGGCCAGGACGTCGAGCACCATGTAGCCGACGTTGTGGCGGTTGCGGGCGTACCGGGTCCCGGGGTTCCCCAGCCCGACGACGAGCCAGGCCTCACTCATGCGCCCCGCCCCGGGGTGAGCCCGGCACGGGTGGTGCGGGAGGCGCCTGCCGGCGCGTCGTCATGGCTGGACATGTCAGTCACGCGTGATTCACTCGGCCTCGGCCTCGGCGTCGCCCTCAGCGGGGGCGGCCTCGGGGACCTCGGAGGCGACGGCGTGCTCGTTGGCCACGTTGACCACGGCGGTCTCGGCGTCGGAGACGGCCTCGACGCCCTTGGGCAGGGCGATGTCGGCAAGGGTCAGGACGGTGCCGGCGGCGACACCGGTGACATCGACCTCGATGGCCTCGGGCACGGAGACGGCCGGGGCGGAGACCATGATGGTGGCGGCCTCGATCATGTGCATGGTGCCGGGGGCTGCGGTGCCGATGACGGTGACCGGGACCTCGACGTCGACGCGCTCGTTGCGGTCCACCAGGAGGAAGTCGACGTGCTGCACGCCGGGGCGGATGGGGTGGCGCTGCACGTCCTTGGCCAGGGCCAGGAGGGTCTCGCCGCCGGCGATGTCCAGCTCGACCAGGGCGTTGTCGTTGCTGCGCAGGGCAAGGCGGGTGGCGTGCTCCTCGAGCAGGAGGTGGCGGGGCTCGGTGCCGTGGCCGTAGACGACGGCGGGGACCTGACCGGCGCGGCGGGCCTGGCGGGCCGAGCCCTTGCCGAACTCGGTGCGGTCCTGGGCCTTGAGGGTGATGGCGTTGTTGGCCATGTGGCTCTCCTTGCGGATGAGGCGGGGCCCGGTGCCCCGCGGCTGATGGTGGTCCGGCTGGGCGCGACGACGCGCAGTACCGCCAGGTACCACCACGTCGATCACGGATGCGCGCCTTGCTGGCGCGTCCCTCGCCGGGGCAACGTGGGCAAGACTACGGCATGCGCAGGGCGGGCGAACAGCCAGGTAACCGGTGAGGCGCCCCACCTGGCGGCAGTGACAGCTTGTCAAGTGCGCTGAGGCGAGGTCCCCGTGAGCGCAGCGGTGAGCTTACGCATGACGGAGGAGGCGGAGTCACTGGCGGTCGGCCCAAGGGCGGTGAGGCTGGCCATCAGAGCGGCGATCTCCGGGAGATCCAACTCAACAGGTCCAGGCGGACCAGCGTGCTCGATGGTGGCACCTCCACCTCGGCCTGGGATCACGGTGACCGGCACGCCGGAGTGGCGCAGCCGTTCCAGGTCGCGGGCAATGGTCCGCTCAGTCACGTGCAGGTCGTTGGCGAGACGACCGAGCGTGAGTCGCTTCGGGCTGGCATGCAGTCGCTCGATGAGGTGCTGCTGACGCTCCACCCGTCGCAGGGTCAGGTATGGGTCACGTGATGCAGCGGATGCCCGTCCTGCAGGCGAGTTCATGGACTCATCGTAACCGCGACATAGGCGTGTCCGGGTTTGAGCGTAGCGTGGACGCCATGACCAACAGCACTATCGTGCAGCAGTTCTTCGACTCCTACACCCGCGCCCTGCTCGACCGAGACGCCAAGGCCATCGCCGAGCACTACGCCGTGCCCGCGCTGATCGAGTTCCCCGATCACCCCATCGCTGTCTCCGAGGCCTCACAGACCGAGCAGTTCTTCTCCGGGGCGTTCGGCCAGTACGAGGCCGTCTCCACTACTCACGCAACCATCAAGGTCGTTGCTGAGACCGGGCACAGCATCTGGGCTGACGTCACCTGGACCCACGACGCCGGCGTACCGAGTGAGCACTTCATCTACCAACTCGTCCGCGACAGTGAGAGCTGGAAGATCGCCGTTCTGACCCCGCTGGACACCTGACATACCGGCCACGACACACCGACCAGTTCTGGCCCCTCTGCACCAGAGCCAGCGACCGGCTCGCGCGGTCGCCCTGAGGGCGCGCGTTCGAGGGTGGAAGGTACTGCGTTGTCTCACGACTTCTGGGAGTTTCGGATGTTATGAAATATGAGACGGGGGTGGGATGGGTTGCCTGGGGCCTTCGTGCAGTACGTACCACCTTCGGCCAGTACTTCCCGACCCTCGCGGAGTAAACCGACTCGGGGCAAGAGTGGGCCGGAAGCGGTGTTGAACCATGACCTCCAGGCCCCAGCACGGGAGCCTGAAGGGGGCAGACATAGCAAGGCGAGGCCGGCCCGCCGCCTAGACACCGCGGAGTCGAGCAGGCCCGCGACTCGGTGTCCACAGCGCTGACATCAACGAGCCCTCTACCAAAGCTCTCGACGGGGATCGTTGGAATTGTGCGGTTTCTCTTCGAGGTGCGGCGTCGGTGCAGGGCTGATGTCAGCGCCATGGACACCAACGCCCCATCATGCCTCTTCCCTCAGCACACCATCCGCTCTAGGACCACCAGCCCGCCCCGAGCTCCTGCCCGAGCGAGTGCTTCAGCAGTCTTGATACTCATACGTCTCAGAAGTGAGGAGACAGCACAGAGGGTTAAAGGTACGAACGCGCGACCTACCCGACGAACGGGCGGAGGCATCGACCTGCAGCCGGTCAGCCGCGTCACATATGCCGTTCCGTCGCGATGAGGATCAGGAGGTTGGCGTCGGCACAGACCGCCACCTGCTCCACCCCGATACTGTCTGTGCCCATCTCCCTCGGGTCATCCTGCATCATGTGCTCGACGTCGAGAATCTCATCGGCCTTCTCCTTCGGGACCGTGGTGAAGACCTTGCCCTCGGGGACGTACTGGCGCAGGTCCGGGTAGATCCCCGGCAGGGGATCGGCCGTGCCGCTCGCGGCCTCGACGAGGGCCCGGGTGCTGGCGGGATCGAGGGTCATCACCCCGTGTATCCATATCGGGCGGTCCTGCGGGGGCAGGACCTCGCGCTTCTCCTGCCAGTACTGCAAGACCCAGTGGGCTGAGGAGATGGTGACGCCCGGCATGCGTCTGTCGAGGCGTCCCAGGTCGGTACGGATCTCCAGCGTCACGGGGACGTACTCGGTGAAGCCCGCGAAACGGCCATCCGACGTTGGCGTCGCACTCGGCCGCGACCGGCCGGCCTGCGCTGGGGCGCATCCGCCCAGGGCCAGTGCCGCCCCGCCGGCGAACCCCATGCCGACGACGCCGCGCCGCCCGTGCTCAGCCATGCCCGCCCTCCTTCGCTCCCGCTCCCGCCTGCGACCAGGCCCGTCGCAAGACACCGCGGGTGCAGCGAAGACTACTCGCGCCGTGCAGCCGGAGTCCCGTGCTCAGGGCGGTACGGAGGCGGGCACTTGTCCCCATATCCGGGCCATGTGGGCACTCAACGGGTGAGGAACTGAGATCATCCACGGGACAGCGGCCCCGAGCCCGCCAGTGCTTCACAGTACTGGCAGCACTCCAGCACCCGACTACCGGAAAGCAGGCCATGAGGTACTTCGCCGAGTACATCGTCGGCAGGAACGGTCCCATCGACGTCTTCCTGCAGCCCCAGACCCCGCGGCTCGTCGCCGATGAGGTCACTCGTAAGCTCACCTCGCCCGCCTACCTGGACGGCGCGCGGCACTTCGCCGTCGTGGTGTGGGCGCTGCCCGACGGAATGACGCACATCGACGAGGTTCCGGAGTCCTCCCCGGCGTGGGCCACCTTCATCCAGTGCGGCGGCTCCTCGGCAGCCATGAGCGTTGAGATCCGCATGACCCACGAGGACGACTCCTACGAGCACTACGCCGTGGCCCGCGAGCCCGTCGCCGACCCCGGAGCGTGGACCACGATCACCTGGGACAACGGGGGTCCCGAGCCCTTCTCGCTGCGTCTGCATCCTGAGGAGGTCTTCACCGGCGAGCAGGCAGCCCCCGTCTTCCGCGCCTACATCGAGGACGGGGCCCTTCCACCCGCAGAGCTCCTGCGCAGGCTCGATGTCTAGCCACCGCCGGCTCCGCGCGTTCGTACCGTAGGTGCCGGGATCGTACCCTTACCCCTCGACAGCGCGACCTACCCTACGAACTCGCGGGTGCGGACCATCGTTCAGGCTCGCAGGAGCTCCAGGCAGCGGCGCACGTCCTGGATCGGCAGCTGGCCAGGGGCGGAGGCCCGGGCCTGTCCCTGCTCGTCGGGGACGACGGCGAAGGTCAGCGCCGACCCGAAGGCCGGCGCCACACGGCTGACCGCCCCGAGCGCCCCCATGGACATGGCGGCCACGGGCACCCCCAGGTCGGCGCCCTCCCCCGCGTCCGCCGTGGCCCGCGCGCACATGCCCAGGAGGCGGGCAACATCATCGGCGCTGGCGGGCCACACGGCGATCTTGGCCAGGTCCGCGCCCTCGCGGGCCATGCGGGCCAGGACCTCCTCGAGGACCTCATCGGCGGGGGTGGCCTCGAAGTCGTGGAAGGAGGCGACGACGTCGATGTCCAGTGCGTGGGCCTGTGCACAGATCTGAGGCAGGCATCCGCGCTGGACCTCGACGTCGATGGCGGCCGGCCGGCGCTCGGGCGCCCAGTCGGCGAGCCCGTCGAGGATGGAGTGCAGGAGGGCGGCGTATGCGGTGTCGTCCAGGCGGGCCCGGCCCCCCTCGGCGGCGGTGCGGCAGCCGTGGCCGAACAGGGCGGCGTGGGAGTCGCCCAGGACCCCGATGACGGGCACGCCGTCGGGCAGGACGTCCAGGCCCGACGTCGTCCCGAAGTCGGCGTCGGAGGGCACGACGTCGGGCAGCAGGGCCCGGTCCACCCCGAAGAGCTCGCACATGGCCGCCGACCAGTCGAGGCCGGCCAGGTCGAGCAAGAGGGTGCGCGAGGCGTTGCCGGCCTCGATGACGTAGGAGCACTGCCCGGTCAGGCGCCCCACCAGCCAGGAGTCGATCGTGCCGATGCGGGCGCGCCCGGCGGCGACGGCGCCGGGGACCCGGTCCAGCAGGTAGCGCATCTTGGGGGCCGAGAACATGGGGTCCA
>CAJZFF010000021.1 GCA_915069725.1 uncultured Actinomyces sp. | reverse complement strand
CGTCGTGCCCGAGCGCGGGACGCGCCGCCAGACCGAAGGGCATGAGCGAGCCGGTCGCCCACGCTCCGGCGACGGGCCGACTCGGACGTCCCAGGACGACGACATCGCCATCGCCCCAGCGATCCCACCGGCGCAACTGGTGAGCCAGGGCGACGGCGCAGACAGGATCGAGAGCGCACAGGCCCAGCAGCCCGTCGCGCTGGTGCGGACCGATGACATTCAGGCGCTGGCCGAAGAAGCTCACAATGACGACGGAGCGGGGTGGCGCAATCCCGTGATGCGTCAGGCGCTGGTGACAACGCTGGGCGACGCCCCCGCCAAGGCCGCCTCGCCCAGTTCGGAGCGCATCTGATCGGCCATCGCCTCAGCGTGCTCGAGGAGAGTCTCAACGACCCGGTCCTCGGGAACGGTCTCGACGACCTTGCCGCGCACGAAGATCTGCCCCTTGCCATTGCCGGAGGCGCAGCCGAGATCGGCCTCGCGGGCCTCGCCGGGACCGTTGACCACGCACCCCATGACGGCCACCCGCAACGGGGCGGTGATCTGCTTGAGCCCGGTCTCGACCTCCTCGGCGAGCGTCCACACGTCCACCTGGGCGCGCCCGCAGGAGGGGCACGAGACGATCTCGAGCTTGCGCTCGCGCAACCCCATGAACTCCAGCAGCTTGGTGCCGACCTTGACCTCCTCCACCGGCGGTGCGGACAGCGAGACCCGGATGGTGTCCCCGATGCCCTGGGCGAGCAGGGTGCCGAAGGCGGCGCAGGACTTGATGGTGCCCTGGAAGGCGGGGCCGGCCTCGGTCACGCCCAGGTGCAGGGGCCACTGGCCGGCCTCCGACAGGAGCCTGTAGGCCTGCACCATGGTGACGACGTCGTGGTGCTTGACGGAGATCTTGAAGTCGTGGAAGTCGTTCTCCTCGAAGAGCCCGGCCTCCCAGGTGGCCGACTCCACGAGCGCCTCGGGGGTGGCCTTCCCGTACTTCTTGAGCAGGCGCTTGTCCAGGGAACCGGCGTTGACGCCGATGCGCAGGGAGACGCCGGCGTCAGAGGCGGCTTTGCAGATGTCGGCGACCTGGTCGTCGAACTTGCGGATGTTGCCGGGGTTGACACGCACCGCGCCGCAGCCCGCCTCGATGGCGGCGAAGACGTACTTGGGGTTGAAGTGGATGTCCGCGATGACGGGGATGCGGGACTGCTTGGCGATGATCGGCAGTGCCTCGGCGTCCTTGTCGGTGGGGCAGGCCACGCGCACGATGTCGCAGCCCGCGGCTGTCAGCTCAGCGATCTGCTGCAGAGTGGCGCCGATGTCGTGGGTCTTCGTGGTGGTCATCGACTGCACGGTGATGGGGGCGTCTCCACCGACGTTGAGGCTGCCGACCTTGATCTTGCGGGTCGGTCTGCGCGGCGCCAGGACCGGGGCCTGGGCACGCATCGTAGGGATGCCAAGAGCGATCGCTTCAGTCACCCGTCCAGTATGTCATCCGCCCTGCCCGGGCCTGCATCTCCGGTGTGTGGCATCGCTCCCGCCGGTACCGATTTGCTCACGCCCTCCCCGGCCCTGCGGGCCTCACAGCGGCGCGGCGATATCCACCCACACCAGGACCAGGGCCATGGCGATGAGCAGTCCGAAGACGACCTGACCGACGGGCAGCATCCTGGCCGTGTCCACCGGTCCCGGATCGGGCTTGCCCTGCGCCTTGGCGATCGAGCGCCGGATGCCCTCCCAGCAGGCTCCGAGGACGTGCCCGCCGTCCAGTGGCAGCAGGGGCACCAGGTTGAAGGCGAACAGCGCCAGGTTGAGGCTGCCCAGCAGCATGAGCATGGTGCTCACCCGCATCGACAGGGGGACCGCCCCACCCCCGGCCACACCGCCGCTGGTGGCGTTTCCGGCCATGCGTCCCATGCCCACCAGGCCCACGACGCCACTGTCGGCGCTGCGCTGCTCAACGCCCAGCGCCGCCTGGACGGCGTGATAGAGGCCCACCGGCAGGGTGGCGATGGCCTTGACCGTCCCACCGATGGCCTGTCCGATGATGCCGGGGATCTTGGTGGGGCTCAGGGGAGTGGTTCCCAGCGACGGGGAGATGCCGACATAGGGGCGGGCCTGGGTGCGCACGGCCCCGGAGGCGTCCTTGACCGGGGCGCCCTGCGCGTCGCGAACGGTGCGCTGGGCCTCGACCGCGGTGACGCTCACTTTGCGCTCGACTCCGTCTCGCTCGATGACGACCTCGGTGGGTCTGGTGCCTGCGGCTGCGATCCGGGCCTGCAGCTCCTCCCAGGTGGAGACCTTCACCCCGCCCCAGGAGACGATCCTGTCGCCGACCCGTATGCCGGCGGCGCTGGCGGGGCCGACCGGGTCGGAGTCCTGGCAGGGGGTGCCCGCGTCGATGTCTGAGGACACGCAGGACGCCACGGTCGACAGCGTCGTCGTGCGTCCGGGGATGCCGACCACGCCGACGGCCACGGCCAGCAGCACGATCCCCAGGACCAGGTTGGTGAGGATTCCCCCGGCCATGACGATGAGCTTCTTGGGGACGCTGAGGTGGTAGAAGGCCCGGTGCTCCTCCCCGGGCTGGATCTCCTCCAGGGCCTCGGCGCGTGCCTCGCCCACCATGCCCAGGCTTCCGTCCTTGCGTCGGCGGTCCGGCCTGCCGGGCCTGGCCGGAGGCAGCATGCCGACGAGCTTGACGTAGCCGCCAAGCCAGATGGCTTTGACGCCGTACTCGGTCTCCCCGCGCTTGAACGACCAGATCTTCGGGCCGAAGCCGATGAAGTACTCGGGTACCTTCACGCCGAATTTCTTGGCGGGGATCATGTGCCCGAGCTCGTGAAGGGCCACTGAGACACCGATCCCGATGACGAGGATGACGATGCCCAGGATGTAGGCCAGGGTGGTGCTCACGAGTGCGTTCCTCCGTTTCGTGCCGCGATGAGCTCGTCGGCGCGGGCGCGTGCCCAGGTCTCCACGGCCAGGACGTCGTCGAGGCCCGGGCCGGTCAGGCCCTCGTGCTCGGCCACGACGGCCGCATCGATCTCGACGATGTCGCACCACTCCAGGCCGCCGGCGAGGAAGGCGGCTACGGCCTGCTCGTTGGCCGCGTTGAGCACCGCCGGGTGGGTGTCCGAGGCCGCCACGGCGCTACGGGCCAGGTCGACGGCGGGGAAGGCGGCGTCGTCCAGCGGCTCGAAGGTCCAGCTGACCGGTTCGCGCCAGTCGTTGGGAGTCACCAGGCCCGACAGGTCGGGGCGCTCGGGCCAGGTCAGGCCCAGGGCGATGGGCAGGCGCATGTCGGGCGGGGAGGCCTGCGCGATGGTGGCGCCGTCGGTGAACTCCACCATGGAGTGGATGACGGACTGGGGGTGAACGACGACGTCGATCCGCTCGGGTGCCACGTCGAACAGGAGGTGGGCCTCGATGAGCTCGAGCCCCTTGTTGATGAGGGTCGAGGAGTTGATGGTCACCACCGGCCCCATGTCCCAGGTGGGGTGCTTGAGGGCGGCGGCGGCACTGATCCCGGTGAGCTCGGCGCGGCTGCGTCCGCGGAAGGGGCCGCCGGAGGCGGTCAGGACCAGCCGCCGCACCTCGCTGCGCCCGCTGAGGACGGGACTGGTCAGTCCTTTCTCGTGGCGGCCGCTGGCCAGGGCCTGGGCGATGGCGGAGTGCTCGGAGTCCACGGGGACGATCTGGCCGGGTCGCGTGAGCGCCTGGCGGACCAGGGCGCCCCCGACGACGAGGGACTCCTTGTTGGCCAGGGCCAGGCGGGCTCCGCTGCCCAGGGCGGCCAGCGTGGGCAGCAGGCCCACGGAGCCGGTGATGCCGTTGACGACCGTGTCGTCTGCCCCGAGCTCAGCGGCCTGGACCGCCGTGGTGGCGGCGTCGGGACCGGTGAGGATGGTGGTGACCGGGTCGGGACGGCCGGCCTGGGCGGCTGCGGCCCTCAGGGCCTGGCGCAGGCGGTCGGAGAGATCCTCTCCCCCACCGGTGACGGCCAGGACGGGGACCTCCCAGGCGACGGCCTGGCGGGCCAGGAGCTCCAGGCGGCTTCCGCCGGCGGCCAGGGCGACCACTCGCGGGGCGTGCTCCCCAAGGCGGGTGAGGACCTCGAGGGTCTGGGTGCCGATCGACCCGGTGGATCCGAGCAGGACCAGTCGCTGGAGGGACTGAGGGGAACAGGAACGTGACGATGCGTGGCCGGTCATGGGGCGGCGGGTTTCCTCAGGGTTTACTCGACCTTCTCGGCTTACTCGGTCTGCTTGGCCTACTCGACGGACAGGAGGACCTCGACGACGCGCGCCAGGTAGCGGTCGACGCTGGGCTCCCCGTAGGCCTTGTTCCCCCGGGCTCGACGGAAGACCGCTCCGCGCACCTCGCTGGAGGTCAGGGTGGTGTCGGAATCGAAGTAGCCGGCGATACGGTCCATGAGGGCATCGACGTCGGTCTTGTCGTACCCCTGCCCGGAGGCCGGGGCGAAGCGCTCGCCGGCCGGGCGCAGCAGACGCGGGTAGAGGGTGGTGGCGAGCTGAGTGACCTGGTCCATCCAGGCCTGGCGACCATTCTTGGCCACGAAGGCCGCGCGCCGGCGCTGGAGGAAGGCGGCCTCGAGCCGGTCGAGGGCGGCGTCCACGGCTTGGGGCTGGTAGCCGCGCAGGACGACGTCGAAGGCGACGGTGCGCACGCCCTCGGAGTCCATCTCGTCGAGCTCACCGGCGTCGTAGATCTCGTGAGCCGTCTCGAAGTAGCGGTCCACCTGCTCGGGGCGGTAGCCCGGTCGCAGGAGCGCTGACTTGGGAAACATGTCGCTCATGTCGTCTTGACCCTCTCCTGGTTGAGTACCTCGGTCGCGAGCTGACCGCAGGCACCGTCGATGTCGCTGCCTCGAGTGTCTCGCACTGTCGTGGTAATTCCGGCACGCCGGAGCGTGTCGACGAACATATCCTGAACCGCAACCTCCGAGCAGGTCCAGATGGACCCCGGGGTGGGGTTGAGCGGGATGGGGTTGACATGGGCCCATCCTGTGTCCCTGCGGTTGAGCTCGTCGGCGAGCAGCTGGGCGCGCCAGGCGTGGTCGTTCATGTCCTTGATGAGCGCGTACTCGATGGACACGCGCCGGCCGGTGGCCAGGAAGTAGTCGTGGGCGGCGTCGAGCAGCTCGCCGACCTTCCACTTGGAGTTGACGGGGATGAGCTCGTCGCGCAGCTCGTCGTCGGGGGCGTGGAGGGAGACGGCGAGCGTGACCGCCAGCCCCTCCCCCGCCAGCTTGCGGATGAGCGGCACCAGGCCCACGGTGGAGACGGTGATGCCGCGCGCCGACAGGCCGAAGCCCTCCGGGGCCGGGTCGATGAGCCGGTGGAGGGCGCCGACGACGTTCTTGTAGTTGACCATCGGCTCGCCCATGCCCATGAAGACCACGTTGGACAGGCGGGCCGGCCCCCCGGTCAGCTCCCCGGCGGCCGAGGCCTGGGCGGCGTGGCGCACCTGCTCCACGATCTCTCCGGTGGACAGGTTGCGGGTCAGGCCCATCTGACCGGTGGCGCAGAAGGGGCAGGCCATGCCGCAGCCGGCCTGGGAGGAGACGCACAGGGTGGTGCGCTCCTTGTAGCGCATGAGGACGCTCTCGATGCGCACGCCGTCGTGTAGTTCCCACAGGTGCTTGATGGTGCGCCCGCCGTCGGCGCGCAGGGCGCGCACCGGGGTGATGAGCTCGGGCAGCAGCTCGGCGCACAGCTGCTCGCGCTGGGCGGCCGGCAGGTCGGTCATATCCGCGCTGTCACGGGTGAAGTGCGTGAAGTAGTGGCGTGAGAGCTGGTCGGCCCGGAAGGAGGGCAGGCCCGAGTCCTTGCAGGCGGCCTTGCGCCCGGCCAGGTCGAGGTCGGCCAGGTGACGGGGGGCCTTGCCGCGCGCCGCAGGCACCGCGAAGGACAGGCGCGGTTTGGCGTCGGGGCTGGTGGCGCCCTCCGGGGGCTGGTCGGTGGGCATGACCTGGACCCGGCCGTCATGTGGCCGTCCGGTGATGCTGACGGGCTGCGGGCGCCGGGGGCGCTGCTGTGCTCGCGATGGACTCACGCTCGTGCTCCTCGTGTCCCGGGGCTGGGGAGGGCCGGGCTGGTCGATAGGGGTGGGTGCGGCATGCGTCCCTATTTCACCAGGAGGGTGAAGGCGTAGACAAGTGGAGCGGCCACGAGGATCGAGTCGAGCCGGTCCATGATTCCTCCGTGGCCGGGCAGGAGCGTGCCCATGTCCTTGAGCCCCAGGTCGCGCTTGAGCAGGGACTCCCCCAGGTCTCCCAGGGTGGAGACGATCACGGTGCAGGTGCCCAGTGCGGCCCCGGTCCACCAGGGGCCGCCAATGGCCCAGACGCAGCCGGCACCGGTGGCGACGGCTGCGATGAGGGAGCCCATGAGCCCCTCCCATGACTTCTTCGGTGAGACCGAGGGCGCCAGGGGGTGACGGCCGAAGGTGATGCCGGCCATCCATCCGCCGGTGTCGTTGGCGGCCGCCAGAGCGATAAGCATCATGACTTTTCCCACTCCGTGCTCCTGCACCAGGAGCAGGACCGCGAAACCGGCCAGGAAGGGCAGGTAGGTGGCGGCGAAGACCGAGGCGGCCGCGGCGCTGGAGCGCGAGCGACGGACCTCGTCATGGGCCTCGGTGCGGGGGATGTCGTGACCGGCCTGCTCGAGGACGGTACCGACCTCCGCCTCGGCCTGGTCCATGAAGCTCCACAGGACGCAGGCGCCGGCGGTGGCCACGTAGGCCCCGAAGGCCGCCTCCGCTCCCACCTCCCAGGCGCACACGGAGATTCCCAGGGTCCCCAGCCACAACGGCGCCAGGGGCAGACGGATGCGCTTGCGGGCGAAGGCCGCCGCCAGCTCCCACAGCGCCCCGCACACGGCCAGGACGACGACACCCACAAAAATGACCTTGTAGAAGGCCAGGGACCCCAGGACCACGGCGATGAGCGCGACCGCCACCCCGATGGCGGCGGGCAGGTTGCGTCCCGCCCGCCCGGTGGCGGGCAGGGGGTCGTGGTTGCGCGTGGGGCGCGGGTTCAGCAGAGGCGACACGGGGCTCACAGGGGTTGACGGGACAGGGCGAGCGGCCGGGCGGTGGCGCGGCCGCTCCCGGGACGAGGCGGCTCAGACCTCGAGGAGCTCGGCCTCCTTGGCGCTCAGGGCGGCGTCGATCTGCTCGACGAAGCGCTTGGTGAGTCCGTCGAGCTCGTGCTCGGCGCGCTTGACGTCGTCCTCGCCGGCCTCGCCGTCCTTCTTGATGGCCTCGAGCTCCTTCTTGGCCTTGCCGCGGATACCACGCACCTGGACGCGGGAGTCCTCGGCGCGGGAGCGGGCCAGCTTGACGTAGTCCTTGCGGCGCTCCTCGGTCAGTGCCGGCAGGGTGACGCGGATGACGGTGCCGTCATCGGTGGGGTTGACGCCGAGGTCGGACTCGCGGATGGCGGTGACGATGTCCTTCATGGCGGAGCGGTCGAAGGGGCTGACCAGGACGGTGCGGGCCTCGGGGATCGTCAGGGAGGCGAGCTGCTGGAGCGGGGTGGGGGCGCCGTAGTAGTCCACGACGATCCCGTTGAACATCGAGGGGTTGGCGCGGCCGGTGCGGATGGTGGCCAGCTCGCTCTTGGCGGCCTGGAGGGCCTTGTCCATCTTGTCCTCGGCCTCGAGCATGACGTCGTCGATCATGGTGCTTCCTTTACTGGGCGGTCGTGGGTTCGTCAGGTAGTGGGCGGCCATCGCGGGGATGGCTGCGGGTTGGGATGGTGTGCCGGCCGTCTGCACCGCACACGGTCACAGAGCTCGAAGGGGCCCTCGGCGGCCTGTCGGAGCTCGCAGCCGGGTCAGTCGCAGCTGACGAGTGTCCCGATTCTCTCACCCAGCAGGGCGCGGGTGATGTTGCCGGGCTCCCCCATGCCGAAGACGCGCATAGTCAGGCCATTATCGCGGCACAGGGCGAAGGCGGAGGCGTCGACCACCTGGAGACCGTCAGCCAGGGCGCGCTCGTAGGTGAGCTGGTCCAGGCGCCGGGCATCGGGGTTCTTGCGGGGATCGGCGGTGTAGACGCCGTCGACCCCGTTCTTGCCCACGAGCAGCTCGTCGCAGTGGGTCTCCAGGGCGCGCTGGGCCGAGACGGTGTCCGTGGAGAAGTAGGGCAGGCCGGCACCGGCGCCGAAGACGACGACGCGGTTCTTCTCCATGTGGCGGATGGCGCGCAGGGGGATGTAGGACTCGGCGACCTGTCCCATGGCGATGGCGGTCTGGACGCGGGCGGGCACCCCGGCCTTCTCAATGAAGTCCTGCAGGGCCAGGGCGTTCATGACGGTTCCCAGCATGCCCATGTAGTCGGCTCGGGCGCGGTCCATGCCGCGCGAGGAGAGCTCGGCACCGCGGAAGAAGTTCCCGCCTCCGACGACGACGGAGACCTGGACTCCCGCGCGTACGGCGTCGGCGATCTGACGGGCGGCGTCGGAGACGACATCGGCGTCCAGACCTATTGATCCACCGCCGAAGACCTCACCGGAGAGCTTGAGTAGAACACGTCTGGGGTGCGTGCCGTGGGCGACGCGGTCGTCACGAGCCGGTTCCTGACTCATTGCGCTATGTCTCCTGGGTTCGGTGGGCAGGCTTGGCACAGCCTACCCCGTCTGGGCGGGCACCGGGCCACGATGAGCGTCAACCCCGGCGGTCAGACACGCCATGGGACCGTGCCATGGGACCAGGGCCACGCATGAGACGTGCTCGAGGAAGGCGCCGCGGGGAGCAGACGGTGGGAGACGCCGATGAGTGAGGGGGTACAGAGAACGGGGCGGGGGTGCGAGCATGATGCTCGCGCCCCCGCCCCGAACAGTGAGCGGATCAGGCGCCGACGCGGAAGCGCACGAAGCCGGTCAGCTCGCCACCGGTGGCCTCGACGACCTTGCCGACCGTGGTCTTGGGGTCCTTGGCGAAGGCCTGGTCGACCAGGACGTTCTCCTTGAAGAAGCCGCTGAGGCGTCCCTCGACGATCTTGGGGATGGCCTTCTCGGGCTTGCCCTCGGCGCGGGTGGTCTCCTCGGCGATGGCGCGCTCCTTGTCCACGACCTCGGCCGGGACGTCCTCGCGGGTGGCGTAGGCCGGGGAGTAGGCGGCGATGTGCATGGCGACGTCGTGAGCCACCTCGGCGGCCTTGGCGTCGGTGCCCACCAGGACGCCGACCTGGGCGGGCAGGTCGGGGTTGGTGCGGTGCAGGTAGAGCTCGATCTTGTCGGCCTCGAGGCGTCCGACGCGACGCACGACGATCTTCTCGCCGATGACGGCCTGCATGCCGTCGGTGAGCTCCTTGACGGTGGAGCCGTCGACCTCGACCTCGGCCAGGGCCTCGGCGTCGGTGGCGCCGGAGTCGAGGGCGGCGGTGAGGACCTGCTCGGCGTAGTCGAGGAACTTCTGGTTCTTGGCCACGAAGTCGGTCTCGGCGTTGATCTCGACGAGGACGCCGACCTGGCCGTTGCCGGAGTCGACGACCTTGGCGGCGATGAGGCCGGCGGAGGCGGCGCGGCCCTCGCGCTTGGCAATGCCCTTGAGGCCCTTGACGCGAATGATCTCGATGGCCTTCTCGGCGTCGCCGTTGGCCTCGTCGAGGGCCTTCTTGACGTCGAGCATGCCGGCGCCGGTCTTCTCGCGCAGCGCCTTGATGTCAGCAGTGGTGTAGTTCGCCATGAATGTCTCCTGGTCAGTCAGTGACTAATAGACGTGTGAAAAAGGACGAGTGAGAGGTGCTCACAGCGCGGGGACGCCGCGCTGTGAGCGAGGAGCTGAGGGCGGGCTCAGGCCTGCTCGGCCGCAGCGGCCTCGGCGACAGCCTCAGTCACCTCAGCGGCGACCTCGGTGGCCTCGGCCTCGGCTCCGGCGAGGAGCTGGGCCTCCCACTCGGGCAGCGGCTCGGCGTCGGCGGGGGCGACCACGGCCTCCTCACCGGTGCGGGCGCGGCCGCCGGAGCGGGCCAGCAGGCCCTCGGCGGTGGCGTCGGCGACGACACGGGTGAGCAGGGTGACGGCGCGGATGGCGTCGTCGTTGCCGGGGATGCCGTAGGTGGCCTCGTCCGGGTCGCAGTTGGTGTCCAGGATGGCGATGACCGGGATCCCGAGCTTCTGGGCCTCGGAGATGGCCAGGTGCTCCTTCTTGGTGTCCACGACCCACACGGCCGCGGGGAGCTTGCTCATGTCGCGGATACCGCCCAGGGTGCGCTGGAGCTTGTCCTTCTCGCGGCGCATCATGAGCAGCTCCTTCTTGGTGCGGCCGGAGCCGGCCACGTCGTCGAAGTCGATCTGCTCGAGCTCCTTCATGCGGTCCAGGCGGGCGCGCACGGTGGAGAAGTTGGTGAGCATGCCGCCCAGCCAGCGCTGGTTGACGTAGGGCATGCCGACGCGCTGGGCCTGCTCGGCCACGGCGGCCTGGGCCTGCTTCTTGGTTCCGACGAACAGGATGTTGCCGCCGCGAGCGACGATCTCCTTGACGAAGTCGTAGGCGGTGTTGATGCCCTCAATGGACTGCTGGAGGTCGATGATGTAGATGCCGTTGCGCTCGGTGAGGATGAAGCGCTTCATCTTGGGGTTCCAGCGACGGGTCTGGTGCCCGAAGTGGACACCGCTATCAAGGAGCTGGCGCATGGTGACGACGGCCATGACGGTCCTTCCGTGTGTGCCGAGAGGTTGCTCGACGCACGATCATTCGGGGGACGGCCGAGCTGTACCCGGACGCGTCCCAGGGTTCTTCTTCTGGGTTCTTCCCCGTGGTTCCGCACGCTTGCGAACGCGCACCGGAGCCGGTGACCGGCTGGGAGCCGGCGCGGATGGGGCCTGGTGCCTGCGACGCACGGCCACCCGTTCACCGTGGCGAGCCGTGATGATCGGGACCGCGACCGTGTCGCCCGGAGGGACGTCCCGAGATACTCGGGTGCAGACACGCGAAGTCAGCATTCCGGGCCCGTCTCCCGCTGACGCCGGAGCGATCCGCAGAATGCTGCGGAGGCGAGGCTACCACAGGACTGGACCAGCAGCCGAGGCCGAATCTGCGGTTTTCGGAGTCGTCCCGGTCACCACAGGCCGCTTCCTCGAGGGGCTTTCCACAGGGCCGACGACACTCTCGGCGCCGAGGGCCGCTCGGCGCGCACTCTGAGGGCATGCACCCACAGCAGCCTCGGCAAAGCCGCCACCTCGGAGATCCTCGCACGTCCCGCCGTCTCGCCACGCTGGCAACGGCCCTGATCGCCTGCGGCTCACTGGCCGCACTGCCCGATGCACCACCGGCTCAGGGAGTGAGCACCCTCTCCGGCCCGGGCGCCAGCACTGCCGTGACCACGGTTCGGGCTCCGTGGCTCCAGGATCCGTTGCCTCCCGAGCGGACGGGCAGTGCATCCGGGCCGGCTGAGGCCGCCCGCTGGTTGTCCTCGTCGACCTCGCTCGTGACGAGCCTGAGCCCCTCCTCCCCGCTCATCAATGGCACGGGGACGGCCGGCCCGGCGCTGACGGACCGGCCTGCGGACCCCCGGCA